>NZ_WXWO01000001.1:0-291257 GCF_009904845.1 Vibrio sp. V38_P2S17PM301
CATATTGACTCTGAAAATAATGGCATTGTTAAATTTATTCAGGTTGTATTGAAAACAGAAAATTAAAGAAGTGTTGCGATTTTTTATTTGACTGAGTGGATTTCATCGCAGTAAGACAGCATCATTTGCGCCCCACACATCTCAGATAGTAGCCCTGATTGGCAGCGATTTTTCACAACTCAGCGACAGGCCGCGAGCAAAGCGGTAAAAAGAGATAAAATAACAGAGTCATACACCCACAAAGAGGTTCACTGTGCAGGAGATTATCGATATCGGTTGGGGTCAGCTAGGAGTGTTTGGGCTGATCCTGGTGGTTCCTCTTACTATCAACCATTATTATCAGCTTAATCTGGGACGCGACATCGTACTGGGTGTCGGCAGGATGACAATTCAATTATGTCTTGTCGGTGTCTACCTTGAGTATTTGTTCAGCCTCAACAGTCTGACCATCAACCTGCTCTGGCTAGTGCTGATGGTCATGGTCGGTGCCAGTGCCATTCTGAGTAAATCTCGGCTACCCAAACGTGTCCTGATGGGGCCAGTAAGCGCTGGATTAATGATCGGCCTGGCTCCGCTCCTGCTTATCCTTTGTTTAGCTGTAGTCCAACCCACTCCACTCTATAGCGCACAATATGTGATCCCTTTATCGGGTATGCTCCTTGGGAATAGCCTGAGTGGTAATATCGTTGCACTGCAGAATCTGTTCAGCGCGTACGAAGAGCGAAAAATGGAGTACGAAGCAGCAATTTCTCTTGGCGCTTCGCCTTATTATGCATCCAGACCGTTTGTGCAAAACGCCATGCAAAAAGCGCTGGCTCCGATCCTGGCATCGATGACCACTATGGGGTTAGTCACTCTACCGGGCATGATGACAGGTCAGATACTGTCAGGCGCGTCGCCAATGGTAGCGATCAAATACCAATTGATGATCATGATCGCGATTTTCACCATGATGAGCATCTCTCTCACGCTGTGTATCCAATTTACTCAGAGAAAAATTCTAACAAAAGAGGGGCGCGTTAGTGTTTCGTTCCTCAAACGATAAAGCTCACAAATCCTTGAAATTAAATTGCACACCGACTTTAAAACACGTTATCCACAGAAAATGTGGATAACCTTTTTACATCAGTTATCCACAAAATGAGATCCGCACGTCACAGAGGTGTATTTGAGTTGACACGACACCGTCATACTGGTTAATTATTATTCAACTTGCTTCTCATCTCAGACAAGGAATGCCGATGATTGAGTCAATGGTCACCAGACATCATGAGTACTCAGAGTTTGATCAGGATGATCTGAAAAACTGGTTGGTCACCACGCCCGATGAGCTGGTGGAATCCGAAACGTTAGACACTGACGTTACGGAGCAATGGATACATTAAAAAAGCGGCTCTTAATGAGCCGCTTTTTTACTTCAACCGTGCTGGGAACTCAGTCTCTCAGGTAGATCAACCAGTACCACATACCAACAAACAGACCACCGCCGATAATATTACCCAGTGTCACCGGAATCAAATTATTCAAGATAAACCCCGCTAGATTCAAATCCGCATATTGGCTGATGTCCGCCCCGGTCATCTGCCAGAATTCTGCCGGAGCAAACAACTTGATTCCGATCGCCATAGGCACCTGGAACATATTCGCAATGCAGTGCTCAAAGCCCGACGCAACAAACATTGCCACCGGCAGGATCAGCACCATCACTTTATCCGTCAAAGACCGGGCACTGAACGTCATCCAGACTGCCAGACACACCAGAACGTTACACATAATGCCAAGTGCGACCGCCTGAATGAAACTGTGATGGAGTTTATGTTGTGAAATGGCCATCGCATTGAGGCCAAGTTGACCGCCGTCTTCCATGTACTGGCGGGTCGCCAGCATGATCACCACCAGACAGATTGAACCCGCCATGTTGCCAAGGTACACCACTAACCAGTTTTTCAGCAGATCGGTCCAGGATATTTTGCCACTGGCTTTGGCCACTAATGTTAGCACCGAACTGGTAAACAGTTCTCCGCCGGTAATTACAACCAGAATCAACCCCAAGCTAAAGGCAAGACCACCAGCAAACTTACTCAGACCATAAGCGACATCCTGCGTCCCGGTGGTCACGACAGTATAAAATACGAAGGCAATTCCGATGTGAATGCCCGCTGACATTGCCAGTAAAAACGACTTGTAGAGTTTTTTATTGACCTTACCCACGCCGACTTCCGCGGCTCGCTCTGCCATTTGTGGCGGTAACAGCGAATCAAAAGGGTTTACGTTCATAGTCATAATGCAGTTACATTTTGAAACAGGTTATTCGGAGCGGCGGATGATCCCCCCAATCAAAAGGGAATTCAAGAGCAATTTTTTATGCTTACAGAAAATGTTGTAATCGAGAGTAGCAACACATTAATCGAGTTTATCAATCAGCGTGATCAAGCTGTGGGTCAGGAAATCATTTGCAGCATTAACTCTATGAATTTAGTAAAAAATGCGCTTAAACAATTGTATATAAACCCGTTTTAATTTCGCTTTAGCTTAATTTCTCATATTAAAAAGCATTTTTATTACTTTATATGCATATCGACGCAAAAAATTAAATTTACGCGCTTTAGCTAACATTTCTGGTCGCTGGTGATTGCCCGTTAGCTAGTGGGGTCATACTGTTGAACAAAGACCGAGAAAAAGGATATGCGGATGAAATATACCGATGAACACATCGCGGAACTAAACCTGTTGCTCCAGTTTGATTTGAGTAGCGCAGCCACTGGCATCAAGGTTCACCATCAGGCGTCAGAAGAGAGTCAGGCGGCCATCAAACGTCTGCATGAAAGAGGGCTATGTACCCTACCCGATGGCGGCTATCTGACGGATGAAGGGATAGAAGTCGCAGAGCATGCCGACAAAATTCTGCGTGTTCTCTGTTCATAAAGAAAGGGGCCGAACGGCCCCTTTTTACTGCTCTCCCACCCGACGGAACAACCACTGATAAGGCTGATATTTGTCGTAGCCCCAGTTGAACACCATGGTGTAGATAAAGAAGAACACCAGAAACCCGGCCTCAAGTACGATTGCTGCCATCAGGCTGATGTTGAGAAACCAGGCCACGGTCGGAATGGTAATAAACAGCAGCCCTCCTTCAAATCCTGTTGTATGGACTAAACGTACCGCCAGTGATCTCGTGGAGCGATCCGCTCCGGCAAAACGGTCAAAACCCAGGTTGTACACATAATTCCAAACCACGGTAAACAGGCTCAGCCCAACCCCCACCATGGCCAGTTGTCCGGTGCCTTTACCCGTCAGCAGAGCGGAAACAGGAATAATCATGATCAGCGCTAAAAGCTCAAACACAGCGGCATGAAAAAGGCGTTCTTTGTTTGTCATGGAATCTACTCACATTATTGTTGTATCGATAGGAAGATTTTCATCTAATATAGGGATAAGTAATAATTAGATACCATCGGTAAAAACGATATGTTTGGTATAGAACAACTTGAGGCCTTCGTCGCCACCGTTGACGCGGGCTCATTTTCCAGTGCAGCAAGAGCTTTGGGTAAAGCCCAGTCGGTTGTCAGTCAACACATCATGAATTTGGAGATCGATTGCGGTGTCGAACTGTTTGACCGCCACGGACGTTACCCTGTCCTGACAGAACATGGGACGAAACTGCTGTCGCACGCCCGTGCTACGCTGTTGCAGCACAAACGATTACAGCATACGGCCTCGACCTTGTTTCTAAACCAACCCTCGGAAATATGCATCGCGCTGGACGAAGGCATTCCCGTTCACAATATTTTGCCGACCATGCAGCAACTAGCGCAGCAGTTTCCGGATATTCAGTTGGAACTGCTAAGTGCCTCCAGCAAAGACATTATCGATATGGTTGAGAGCGGCCGGGCCACCACGGGATTGGTGTTCAGCGAATTGGATATCCCGCACGGGATTGATTTTGAATGCATCGGTGCAGTGAAGTTCGATATCTTTGTTGCCGCAACACATCCGCTCGGAGCGAGTGTCGCAGCCCACATGGATATGCTACGCCTTCATCGCCAGCTATTGATTCGCTCGCGCAATGTGGCGACCAGCAGCTTTCAGCAAGCAATCAGCCCAGATATTTGGTACGCAGACAACTATTACATTTTATTGGAGCTCGCTGTTGAAGGCTACGGCTGGTGCCTGCTACCCGAACATATTGCTGAATCTGCGGTGAAATCTGGTAAGTTAGTCAGAGTCCCGACAGAGTTCGAACGGTTAGGCTGGCTAGCGAATATCGATGTAATTCAACATCAGCGTCACAGTAGCCTGCCAATCTATCAGCAACTCAGATTTCTACTCAGAGAGCAAATAGGATAGCCATATGCAAAACATCACCATCATCGGTGCCGGGTGGCTGGGTAAGCCGCTCGCCAAGTTCCTTTCTACCATCGGGCATCAGGTCACGGTCAGCCGTACGACGGCAAAAGGATGCCAGGCATTACAAGAAGAAGGCATGCAGGCGTTTATCGCGGATCTTAACCACGATATTGAGCCGTTGACTGAAGAGCTGATTCGCCAGCAAAGCGAGATCGTGATTGGCTGCTTCCCTCCCGGCTTTCGCCGTGGCCATGGCGATAGCTACGTCCAACAATGGCAACATCTGGTCAGCGCCTGCCAAGCAGCAAAAGTACACAAAATCGTGATGATAAGTTCAACCACGGTTTATCCGTCCATTGCCGAAGACATGACCGAAGACAAAGCTAACCTGACTCTGGCAATGCACAATGAGCTGTTTTCCGACAACGCACGAATCATGCTGACCGCGGAACAAACCGTGATCGACTCAGGGCTCAAGTTTGCTATTGTCCGCCCAAGCGGCTTGATCGGTCCGGATCGCAATCCTGCCCGTTTTGCGGCCAGATTAAAGACGGTCAGCACGACCGCACCAGCCAACATGATTCATCAATTGGATGCCGTTGGCATCGTCAGTTTTTGTGCGCTGAAAGAAGGCAACCAAACTGTGAATGCCACCACGCCGTTTACTGTCAGCAAAGCAGAGTTCTATCAGCAGGCTATCGACTTGTCAGGTAATGATATTGCGCTGCCCCCTATCGTAGACCAAGCGGACAAACGCATTGTGGCGGATCGCATTGAATCTCTCGGATATCGCTTCCACTTTACTCATACGCTGGAAGCACTCAATCACATAGCGGAGCACGAACATGGCTGAACACCTCTACCAGCACTTAGAGACTTTGTGGAATTACATGCAGCTTAACCACCCCCCGCAGGCCGCGGACTGTCTGGTTGTGCTGGGTAGCAACGATGTTCGGGTGGCGGAAGTGGCGGCCCAGTTATATCACCAGAATCTGGCCCCAATAATTGTCTTCTCTGGTGGCGCTGGCCGCTTAACCGAAGGGCTGTTTGATAAAAGCGAAGCGGAAACCTTCGCGGAAGTAGCACGTGATTGTGGCGTACCAGCACATGCCATCATCCTCGAAACGGAAGCGTCCAACACGGGAGAAAACATTGTTTTTTCCCACCGTCAGCTCAAAACCCGAGGTATAGACGCCAAACAATTACTGCTGGTGCAAAAACCCTATATGGAAAGGCGCGCAATAGCGACGTTTGAAAAACAGTGGCCTGAGGAGTATGAACGTGTCGCGGTAACCTCTCAGGCCGGCTCTCTGCTGGATTACATTAATGAAGACATTGATTTGGATCTGGTGGTGACCGCAATGCTGGGTGACTTTGAGCGAATAAAAACCTATCCGGAGAAAGGCTTTCAGACTGCGCAGGACATCCCCGCCCATGTGGAACATGCCTACCAACAAGTGCTCAAACAGTATCCGCTGTGATGCCCTACACGCAGGCTGTAAGGACGTAGAGCAAGTGCAAATCAAACAAAAGCCCGGATAAACCGGGCTTTTTCATGTTGAGGATAACCGCGTTAGTGTACTGCCGCTTCACGCTCACTCAGGTAATGGAACTTGAGTTTATCGTTGTCCAACGTCACTTTTACCGTACCGCCGTCCACCAGCTCACCAAACAACAATTCATTGGCAAGAGGTTTTTTCAGTTGTTCCTGAATCACACGCCCCATTGGACGCGCGCCCATGGATTTGTCGTAACCCTTGTTTGCCAACCAATGACGGGCATCTTCGGACACTTCCAGTGACACGCCGCGAGCGTCCAGTTGCGCCTGAAGCTCAACAATGAACTTATCGACCACCTGATGAATCACCGCTTCATCCAGGCTATTGAACCAGATGATGTTGTCCAGACGGTTGCGGAATTCCGGTGTGAATACCTTTTTAATTTCCGACATCGCATCATGGCTGTGATCCTGCTGGATCAGGCCGATAGACTGTTTCACGGTTTCCTGAACGCCAGCATTGGTGGTCATCACCAGAATCACATTACGGAAGTCCGCTTTGCGGCCGTTGTTGTCGGTCAATGTCCCGTTGTCCATGACCTGTAGTAGCAGGTTAAAGATGTCCGGGTGCGCTTTTTCAATCTCGTCGAGCAACACAACAGAGTGAGGATGCTTGATCACCGCATCGGTGAGCAAGCCGCCCTGGTCATAACCAACGTAGCCAGGGGGCGCACCAATCAAACGGCTGATGGAATGACGCTCACCGTATTCCGACATGTCGAAACGCAGCAGTTCTATTCCCAGCAATTTAGATAACTGCACCGTCACCTCTGTTTTACCTACACCAGTAGGACCGGCAAACAGGAAAGAGCCCACAGGTTTGTTGTCCGCGCCCAAACCAGCACGAGACAGCTTGATGGCTTCCGACAATGCATCGATAGCCGCATCCTGTCCGAACACCAACATCTTCATCTTCTCATCCAAATTCTGCAGAATGTCTTTGTCTGAAGAAGAGACGGATTTCTCAGGAATGCGCGCCATTTTCGCAACCATGGCTTCAATATCTGCCACGCCGACGGTTTTCTTACGACGGCTGGCCGGAGCCAGACGGCTGCGGGCACCCGCTTCATCAATAACATCGATCGCCTTATCGGGCAGATGACGCTCATTGATGTACTTCGCCGACAACTCCACTGCCGCACGCAGCGCTTTGTTGGTGTAACGCACTTCATGGTGCGCTTCGTATTTCGGTTTTAGCCCCATCAAAATCTTGGTCGTATCGTCGAGCGACGGTTCTACGATATCGATTTTCTGGAATCGACGTGACAAGGCACGCTCTTTCTCAAAAATGTTGCTGTACTCTTGGTAGGTTGTCGAACCAATACAGCGTAACTTACCGCTGCTCAGTAACGGCTTGATCAGATTGGCCGCGTCCACCTGACCACCTGACGCCGCACCGGCACCGATAATAGTGTGAATCTCGTCAATGAACAGGATCGCATCCTGTTCTTTTTCCAGCTGTTTGAGAATCGTTTTAAAACGCTTCTCAAAGTCACCGCGGTACTTAGTGCCCGCAAGCAGTGAACCAATGTCCAGCGAATAAATGACGCTGTTCTGAATCACTTCCGGCACATTTCCTTCAACAATTCTCCACGCAAGACCTTCGGCAATGGCGGTTTTACCCACCCCGGCTTCCCCGACGAGCAACGGGTTATTTTTACGACGGCGACACAATACCTGAATGGTGCGCTCCAGTTCTTTGTCACGACCAATCAGCGGATCGATATTGCCTTCTTTCGCCATCTGGTTGAGGTTGGTTGCAAAACTTTCCAGGCGCTCTTCTGAACCGGAATCATCGGTACTTTCACTACTGAACGAGTCAGAAGAAGAGGAAGCGTCGTCTCCGGTATTTGACGCTTTAGTAATGCCGTGAGAAATAAAGTTAACGATATCCAGTCGACTGATGTCGTTCTTTTTCAGCAGGTAAGCAGCATGGGATTCCTGCTCACTAAAAATGGCAACCAACACGTTTGCGCCAGTCACTTCATTGCGTCCGGATGACTGAACGTGGAATACGGCGCGTTGAAGTACCCGCTGGAAACTGAGCGTGGGTTGAGTTTCACGCGTCTCATCATTTTCTGGAATGAGCGGCGTGGTTTGATCGATAAAAATATCCAGTTCCTGGCGCAAGGCGTCCAGGTCGGCCTGACAGGCAAGTAGGGCTTCTCTGGCGGCATCATTGTCCAACAATGCCAACAGGAGGTGCTCGACGGTCATAAACTCATGTCGTTTGTCTCTGGCACGAGCGAACGCACCGTTCAGACTTGACTCTAATTCTTTATTCAGCATAAGTACCTCCTTAAGGAACAACAATGTTGTTCGAACAAGTTCTACGCTTGTTCCATCGTACAAAGTAGCGGATGCTCATTTTCCCTTGAGTACATCGTCACTTGTGCTACTTTCGTCTCCGCGACTTCGGCCGTAAACGTGCCGCAAACCGCTCTACCTTCGTAGTGTACCTTGAGCATGACCTGCGTCGCTTTATCAATGTCCATCGAGAAAAAACGCTCAAGGATTTCAATCACAAAGTCCATAGGTGTGTAATCGTCGTTATTGAGGATTACGTTATACATAGCCGGTGGCTGGACTTTGGTTTTCTCTTTCTCCAGTAGGTCTGAGTCTGGAGACACCCATTCAAAATGTTTGCTCATGGTTTATTGGATTCAGAGTGCCCTTTCTAACAAGTTTACCACTGAATTGTGGCAATTTTTTGTGTCGTGAGTCTCCAAGTAGGGACAGGAAATTGACCTGTCGAAAAGACCTCTTACTTAGAGACTAATGCAGCAATTGTATCGCTGCAAATAAAAGATTTCTATTGCACAGCGTACACGGTTTGTTTGCACAGAATACAGACAAAAGTCGCGTTTTGTCTCAGCAAAGCACTAATGAGGATTTGCAAGGTTACAGCAATGTAAACATCAATAGTGATTTGTTTGCAAATATGCAGGTGTTAATACGTTTTTACTATTGACTGTGCTCAATCATTGACTACATTGGGGATGAGTGACTAAAAATTTGGCAGCGGCTGAATTGATATTCACTTTTGTATCAAAGACGACATAGGAAGTAACAGGTCGTCGCACAAACAACATCAGTAACAAAATGCATGAGGGATGTATAGCATGGCTACAGGTACAGTAAAATGGTTTAACAATGCCAAGGGATTTGGTTTTATCTGTCCGGAAGGTGAGGACGGCGATATTTTCGCGCACTATTCAACCATTCAGATGGACGGTTATCGTACCCTAAAAGCTGGCCAACAAGTAAGTTATGAAGTTGAACGTGGTCCAAAAGGATTTCACGCAAGCTCAGTGACCCCTATCGAGGGTCATTCGTTAAAATAGTTCGCTGCCAAGTGTTGTAGTAACAAAAAACCCGCCTGCTAGCGGGTTTTTTATTGGTCATCGACTTAGCCGATGATCTTATTCAGAATCGTGCTTGGACGCATCAGCGCCGACGCTTTGTCGAATTCAGGCAGGTAATAACCACCTAAATCACCCGGCGTGCCCTGAGCGCCATTGAGCTCAGCCACGATCGCAGCTTCATTCTCAGCCAGAGCTTTTGCGATTGGGGCAAACTGCGCCGCCAGTTCCGCATCATCCGCTTGCTCAACCAGCGCCTGAGCCCAGTAAGTCGCCAGATAGTAATGGCTGCCACGGTTATCCAGTTCACCCACTTTACGTGATGGCGACTTGTTGTTGTCCAGAAACTGACCCGTTGCTTTGTCCAAAGCATCAGCCAGCACTTGGGCCTTAGCATTGCCAGCCACAGTACTTAGATGTTCAAGCGACGCCGCCAAAGCCAGGAACTCACCCAGGGAATCCCAACGCAGATGGTTTTCTTTCTCAACCTGTTGAACGTGCTTCGGCGCAGAGCCGCCTGCCCCGGTTTCAAACAAGCCACCACCGTTCATCAGCGGTACAATAGACAACATCTTAGCTGACGTACCCAGTTCCAGAATCGGGAACAGGTCGGTCAGGTAGTCACGCAGTACGTTACCTGTGACTGAAATAGTGTCCAGACCTTCTTTGATGCGGTCAAGCGAGAACATACATGCTTCCAGCGGTGCCAGGATCTTAATGTCCAGACCGTTTGTGTCGTGCTCTGGCAAGTAGGCATTCACTTTCTTGATCAGTTCCGCATCATGGGCGCGGTGTTCATCAAGCCAGAATACCGCTGGTGCGCCGGTGGCACGTGCACGCGTCACTGCCAGTTTCACCCAATCCTGGATAGGTGCATCCTTGACCTGACACATACGGAAGATATCGCCTTCCTCTACGGCTTGCTCCAGCAACACGGTGCCTGACGCATCAACGATACGTACACTGCCCGCCGCATCCAGAATGAACGTCTTATCGTGCGAACCGTACTCTTCCGCTTTCTGCGCCATCAAACCAACGTTTGGTACGCTACCCATTGTCGTCGGATCGAAAGCGCCGTGCTCTTTACAGAAGTCGATCACTGCCTGGTAAATGCCCGCGTAACTGCGGTCCGGAATCATCGCTTTGGTGTCTTGTTGCTTACCATCAGGGCCCCACATTTGGCCTGACGCACGCAGCATTGCCGGCATAGAGGCATCCACAATGATGTCACTCGGCACGTGCAGGTTGGTGATACCACGATCGGAGTCAACCATCGCCAGTGGTGGTTGTGTTTCGTACACGGCTTGCAGCGCGGCTTCGATTTCTGCTTTCTGCGCTTCTGGCAGAGCCTGAATCTTCGCATAAACATCGCCAATGCCGTTGTTGACATCCACACCCAGTTTAGTGAATAGCTCACCGTACTTGTCGAATACGTCTTTGTAGTAGACTTTCACCGCATGTCCGAAAATCACTGGATCAGACACCTTCATCATGGTGGCTTTCATGTGCAGTGACAGCAGAACGTCTTTCTGTTTTGCATCGGCGATTTCTTGCTCAAAAAACGCAACCAAGGCTTTTTTGCTCATCACCGAGCTGTCAATGATCTCTTTGTCCAGCAGCGGAAATGCCGCTTTCAGTTCCTTCACTGAACCGTCTTGGCCGACAAATTCAATTTTTACGTCAGTGGCGCCGTCTAACGTCAGCGACTTCTCACTACCGAAGAAGTCTTTGTCTGACATGCTTGAGACATGAGATTTAGAGTCTGCAGACCACGCCCCCATGGAATGTGGGTTCTTCTTCGCGTAGTTCTTCACAGACGTAGGCGCACGACGATCAGAGTTACCTTCACGCAATACCGGGTTTACCGCACTGCCTTTGATCTTGTCGTAGGTTGCTTTGATCGCTTCTTCTTCGTACGTGCTTGGCTCATCCGGGTAGTTCGGTAGGTCGTAACCTTTGGCCTGAAGCTCTTTGATGGCCGCTCTTAGCTGAGGGACAGATGCCGAGATGTTCGGAAGTTTGATGATGTTCGCTTCAGGGGTTTTCGCTAATTCGCCCAGCTCAGCCAGAGCGTCACCAATACGCTGGCCTTCTTTCAGATGTTCAGGGAAGTTCGCAATGATGCGCCCAGCCAGAGAGATATCGCGTGTTTCGACGTTGATACCCGATGAAGCAGTGAAGGATTGAATGATCGGTAGCAGTGAATACGTGGCTAGTGCTGGTGCTTCATCAGTGATGGTGTAAATAATTGTAGGTTTTTCTGTAGGCATGAAATTTCCCTATTGTTCTAACAGTCGTCATCGGATGAATGACGCTGTGTGAATGTCCGCTTACAAGTTGGTACTTCATCCCCTCAATACTTGCATGCGATTGTCTGTCTCTTTAATGTTCTCTGTATCTCCTCTTCAGGAGCACAGTCCGTGAGAGCTTGTTAGTTATAATTAAACAAAACCAAGATAATAGTCTATTATCTTGTTCGCCAATCCTGTTTTTGGGCGCGCAAATGATAGCCTATTTCAGGCTTGCAGAAAACTTTCCACCACAGTTCATTTACATTTTTGCAAGGTAGTTAACATGTCACCAAGCTCACATCGTGAGTCGCCGCGAAAATCTTCTGATTCTCGCAAAAACGGTTTTAAACGTCGTGCGACCCAGCACAAAGCAGCGTCAGCCAATGGCAAACATCGCCAGAGCCGGCCGGCACAAAAAGCCCGAGTCGCGCCACAAGACCGACAAGTGATCGTGTTTAACAAACCGTACGACACCCTCAGCCAGTTTACGGATGGCGATGGACGTAAAACACTCGCGGACTACATCCCGGTGAAAGATGTCTACGCCGCAGGGCGACTCGATCGAGACAGTGAAGGTCTGATGGTACTGACCAATGACGGTGTATTGCAAGCCAGACTCACTCAGCCAAAATCTAAGTCCCCGAAAACCTACTGGGTTCAGGTTGACGGTGCCCCGCAAGAGGCCGACTTGGAGAAATTACGCCAAGGCGTTGAGTTGAAAGACGGCATGACACTACCGGCGAAAGTCGAGATGATGGAAGCCCCTGAGATCTGGGAGCGCATTCCACCAGTGCGCTTTCGTGCCAACATTCCCACCACCTGGCTGGCCATCACGATTATTGAAGGCCGTAACCGACAGGTTCGGCGCATGACCGCTCATATCGGCTTTCCGACGCTGCGCCTGATCCGCTATTCCATGGGTGATATTACGCTGGACAATCTCCAGCCTGGGGAATGGAAACGTATCCAACTGGGCCGCTAGTCTTCCTCTTTTCTATCGCCATTTCGCCGGGCATCAAGCCGCACACCTACAACAAAAAAACGCCACTTCAACTGAAGTGGCGTTTTTTGTTTAAAACCAAATAAGCGAGTCAGGAGAGTACTTATTCTGCTTCTTTTTCTTTTGCTACCGTAACGGCAATCGCCAGTTCTTCCAACGCGGCTGGATTTGCCAGGCTTGGAGCATCGGTCAACAGACACGCTGCTGCAGTTGTTTTCGGGAATGCAATCACATCGCGGATGTTCTCTGTCCCACACAGCAGCATCACCAGACGGTCCAAACCAAACGCCAGACCCGCATGTGGTGGTGTACCGAATTTCAATGCATCCAGCAGGAAGCCAAATTTCAAGCGTTGTTCGTCCGCATCAATACCCAGGATATCGAACACCGCAGCTTGCATGTCTGCGTTATGGATACGAACAGAGCCACCGCCCACTTCGTAGCCATTGATAACCATATCGTAAGCGTTTGAGTTTGCTGCTGCCGGGTTAGCTTTCAGCTCCTGCGCACTCACACCCAGAGGGGCTGTAAATGGGTGATGCATTGCGTGCAGATTACCTTCGTCGTCTTCTTCAAACATTGGGAAATCCACGACCCACAATGGTGCCCATGCAGACTCGTCAGTCAGTTGCAGGTCTTTGCCCAGCTTCAGACGCAGTGCACCCAGAGCTTCTGCCACGATACCGGCTTTGTCTGCACCAAACAGAATGATGTCACCAGATTCTGCGTGTGTGCGATCCAAAATGGCGTTGATCACATCTTCGCTCAGGAACTTCGCCACTGGCGACTGGATACCTTCCATGCCAGCAGCACGATCGTTGACCTTCATCCACGCCAGACCTTTCGCGCCGTAGATACCAACAAATTCCCCGTAACCGTCAATCTGTTTGCGGGTCAGTTCTGCGCCACCCGGGACGCGAATAACCGCAACACGGCCTTTTTCATCATTTGCCGGGCCTGAGAATACTTTGAACTCAACATCTTTAACGAGATCAGCAACGTCAACAAGCTCCAGCGGGTTACGCAGGTCAGGCTTGTCAGAGCCAAAACGGCGGATCGCTTCACTAAACGGCATTACCGGGAACTGGCCCAGGTCGACGTTTAGCAGCTCTTGCCACATTTCGCGCACCATTTTTTCCGTAGTCGCACGTACTTGATCAGACGTCATGAATGACGTTTCGATATCGATCTGAGTGAATTCTGGCTGACGGTCTGCACGCAAGTCTTCGTCACGGAAACATTTAACGATTTGGTAGTAACGATCAAAGCCCGACATCATCAACAACTGTTTGAATAGCTGAGGCGATTGAGGAAGCGCATAGAAGCTGCCTTTATGGACACGGCTTGGTACCAGATAGTCACGCGCACCTTCTGGGGTCGCTTTGGTCAACACTGGCGTTTCGATGTCAAGGAAACCGTTGTCATCCAGAAAACGACGTACGAAGCTAGAGGCTTTCGCGCGCAGTTTGATGCGATCACTCATTTCCGGGCGACGCAGATCCAGATAACGGTATTTCAGACGCTGCTCTTCAGTGTTCTTTTGGTTGAAATCCAGTGGAAGAACGTCCGAACGGTTGATGATTTCCAAGCCTTTGGCCAGAATCTCAACTTCACCGGTTGCCATGTCAGCATTGACCTGACTGTCTGGACGCGCACGTACTTCACCCGTCAGTTTGATACAGAATTCATTACGAAGTTGGTTCGCCACTTCATACGCATCTGCCATATCTGGATCAACAACTACCTGAACGATGCCTTCACGATCTCGCATATCAATGAAAATCAGACCGCCTAAATCGCGACGACGGTTAACCCAGCCGCAAAGTTCTACAGTTTGTCCTGCCAGGGACTTGTTCAGGTGACCACAGTAATGGGTACGCATAGTGAATTTCCCAATCTCTAATTAATCAGTTATCAATTTCCATGCTACAGAGCTAACCTAGCCGTAGCGCAAGATTTCATTTATACGCTTAAAGACGAGTAAAATCGACATTCAAGCGGACAATTTACAGGCTTTTTCGCCGCTTCAGCCGCCATTCGCACAAAAAGCAACCAAATTGTGATTCCAAGGCTGAAATGAGGGCGATTATATACGCTCGGTCCACCAAATTACACAATTGATCTAATCTCGCTTACACTGTGCATCTTAGCTCGAATAGGGTCACCATTAACCGATAAAACTTCATGGACACTCTACCAATACGTCTGGGCCTGACGATGTGGTCCCACGCTCAATGGCAAGCCAGTTTTTACGGCAGCGGAACCAAGCCGGCAGACAGACTGGAGCGCTATGCCCGCGTGTTTCATACCGTTGAGGGCAATACCACCTTCTATGCGACACCTTCCCCCATAACGGTGCAAAACTGGCGCAGCGCCACCCACGATGACTTCCGTTTCACGTTCAAACTGCCCAAAGCCATCACTCATCAGCAGTTATTGAAAAACTCCCAGGAGCTGCTGCGCGAATTTATGAATGTCATGGCACCGCTGCATGAACGCGTTGGCCAATGGACGATTCAATTACCTGCGGCGTTCGGCCCCGAGCATCTGGATCACCTCAAGGTATTTTGTCGCCAGTTTCCTCAGCATTTTCCGTTAGGGGTCGAAGTCCGTCATCCGGCTTTCTTTGCCAAAGGTGATGAAGAAAAAGCCCTTAATCAATGGCTACTGGAAACCGGAATTGACCGCATTATCATGGACAGCCGCCCCGTCTTCGCGGCACCACCAAACACCGAAGCCGTGATCGATGCCCATCAGAAGAAACCTCGCGTCCCCGTGCATGCGATTTCAACCGCTGCCCACCCAATGATTCGATTTATCGGTCACCCCGATTTGGAGGAAAACCTGGGTTTCTTTGCGCCGTGGCTGAAGAAACTGCCCGCTTGGATCGCGCAAGGTAAACAACCTTACGTGATGATCCATACCCCGGACAATGTCGAAGCACCACAGTTGGCATTGAGGCTGTATCAGCAGTTGCAACAGCTAATGACGCTGCCGGATTTAGCGCCCTTCCCGGCTAAAGATGGCGATACTCAGCTCCAGATGTTCTGAGTCAAGCCGCTGTCTGTAATGACACAGGCGTAATTTTCCCCTAAAATACGCGCCTTTTTCCGAGCCAGCACTGTGCTGGTCTGTTGGTAGTGCGAGATAAACTATGAGCAATAAAGACATCATCTTTTCCGCTCCGATTGATAAAATCGGCGACTTTACCTTCGACGAACGCGTCGCTGAAGTCTTTCCCGATATGATCCAGCGTTCAGTACCCGGATACAGCAACATCATCTCGGCCATCGGTATGCTGGCGGAGCGCTTCGTCAAGCCGCATTCCACCATCTACGACCTGGGTTGCTCGCTCGGTGCCGCGACTCTGTCTATGCGTCGCCACATCAATCAGGAAGGTTGCCGCATCATTGCTGTCGATAATTCTTCAGCGATGGTCGAACGTTGTAAGCTGCACGTCAACGCTTACCGCAGCGATACTCCTGTCGAAGTGCTCGAAGCCGATATCCGCGATGTCGAAATCGACGATGCGTCAGTCGTGGTGCTCAACTTCACCTTGCAATTTCTTAAGCCTGAAGACCGATACGCGTTGCTGGAAAAAATCTACGCCGGCCTGCGTCCGGGCGGTATTTTGATCCTGTCGGAAAAATTTGTGTTTGAAGATGAAGTCTCACACGAACTTCTGATTGACCTTCACCATGACTTCAAACGCGCCAATGGCTACAGCGAACTGGAGATCAGCCAGAAACGCAGTGCGATCGAAAATGTTATGCGTCCTGATTCGATCACCGCTCACAAGGAACGTTTTAGCAAAATTGGCTTCGCCAGTTACGATGTGTGGTTCCAGTGCTTCAACTTCGGCTCGATGTTTGCCATTAAATAGATGGCCTTCAGGTGATGGTGTTTCGACTCCCCCGGAGGAACACGCGTCCAAACCGTATGCAAACCGGGGAATGGCTTTTAAACCAGGAACTTTTCCATGTTTAGTTTTGGTAACTTCTACCAGTTGATCGCTCAGGATACTCGCCTGCAGCATTGGCTGAATACCCTTCCACAACAGCTGACGGACTGGCAGAACGCTCAGCACGGCGATTTCGAGCGCTGGCTGCGTGCGCTGAAAAAAATCCCGCAAGGCATGCCGGATCACATCGATATAAAAAATGCCGTCAGCGTGCGTAATGAAAACGCGTTGCCCGAAGGCGAATTCAAAAAACTGGAAAACCTGCTGAAAACCTTTCACCCGTGGCGTAAAGGTCCGTATGATCTTCATGGCATTCATATTGATACCGAATGGCGAAGCGACTGGAAGTGGGATCGCTTGCTCCCTCACATCACACCACTGAAAAACCGCACTGTGCTGGACGTTGGCTGTGGTAATGGTTATCACATGTGGCGTATGCTGGGCGAAGAGGCACGTTTGTGTGTCGGCATCGACCCGTCTCACTTGTTCCTTATCCAATTTGAAGCCATTCGCAAGCTGATGGGCGACGATCAACGCATCCACCTGCTGCCGCTCGGTATTGAGCAACTGCCAGAGCTGGAAGCGTTCGACACCGTATTCAGCATGGGAGTACTCTATCATCGCCGTTCACCGCTTGATCACCTGTTGCAGTTGAAAAACCAACTGGTATCAGGCGGCGAGTTGATCCTCGAAACACTGGTGATTGAAGGCGACGAAAATGCCGTGCTGGTGCCTGTTGACCGTTACGCCCAAATGCGCAATGTCTATTTTTTCCCTTCTGCAAAAGCACTGAAAGTGTGGCTGGAGCAGAGCGGATTTATCAACGTACGCATCGTGGATGAAAACGTCACATCCCTTGGTGAGCAACGCACCACCTCCTGGATGACACACAACTCGCTGCCGGATTACATCGATCCGACGGACCCGACAAAAACCGTTGAAGGTTACCCGGCACCACGCCGCGCAATTTTAATTGCCAATAAACCATAATTGACACAGTTTTAACGTGTATAATGCACGCGGAAGATACCCTAATGCCGAGCGATAAAGGGGCAGTTTTCGCCTTTATCGCTGGAAGCAGGTAACCCCCGAGGTGCAGGGCTCTGTGTACGACCACTTTCTAATGTCAAGCCATCCGGTTTTCCGTTGCCAGACGCGGCAGAAAACGAGAAGTCTATCACTAAACTCGCCCTCACTGTTACCTGAGCAGATAACTATAACCACAGCGTGATAAAGGTGAAGTTTCTGGCCTTGTCGTCGTTTGTGGAGATAAGCTAAACTCGCAAAATACAAACACTTAACGCTATTTTTAAGGTTTTCAATGTTTACTCGACTGGCACCCGTTATTGCAGTTAGTTTGCTTTCAGGATGCGCACTGACCAATTCCGAACAATACCACCAGGAAACGCTGACGGCGATCAACACGTCTGAAGCGGAACTGACTAACAAAATTACCAACCTGGAACTCCAAATGAGTAATCAATCCGATTACATTGATAGTTTGGAAGGTGACATAAAAGCGCTCAGCAAGCAGATTGCTTCGTTTAAGAAAGTAACCCTGGAAAAGCTGAATGAAAAGCCAGAGCCAGTAGAGCCAGCCCCTGTGCCGCTCCCTACCCCGATGCCAGATAACATCATTCTGGGTGAAATCGAAAAAGTGACCATTGACTCTATCAAGCAGACGTTTGATGCCCGTGTTGATACCGGGGCAGCGACTTCCTCACTCAACGCTGTGGATATTGAGCAATTCGAGCGCAATGGTAAAAATTGGGTGCGTTTCCACCTCTCCGATGGTGAAAAAACGCTTGATGCCGACAATTGGATCGAAGCGCCTATTATTCGTTTTGTCAAAATCCGCCAATCGACCTCTGAAGATGTCGAACGCCGCGCCGTGATTGAATTGTGGGTCAGAGTCGGAAAAATTCATGAAAAAGCGCAATTTACTTTGGCAGACCGTTCGCAAATGAGCCATCCTGTTCTACTGGGCAGGGAGTTCATTCGTGACATCGCCGTGGTTGATGTCAGCCGAAAATATATTCATACGGAAGACAAACAAAAACAATAAGGTAGTTTATGACGTCCAAAGTACCATTTTACCTGTCAGTTCTGTTACTGATAGTTGCTGGGATCGCTCTTAGCATTTTCAGACACAATAGTTATGGCGTCCCTTGGACGCCGGGCGAAACACGCCAAGTATGGGATTTAGAAGCCCGGATTGAATTTACCGCCCAGAATAAACCCGTCAAAGCCTCTCTGGCAGCCCCACATACTCAAGACGGTTTCACTCTTGTCAATGAATCAGCCTCCTCGCCAGGCTATGGTGTCTCTTACATCAACTCGGATTCCGGTCGCCGCGTAGAATGGTCGGTCCGCAATGCCCGTGGCGCACAGACTATTTACTACAAAGCTCAGTTTTTGGTGGACTCTCAAGCCAAAGTCGATCCGATTCCACCGAGCGGCGAAGTACTCAAACCGACATTTGATGGCCCCAGTGAGGCAGCAGCAGTTGCTCTGATCCAACAAGCCAATGAGCGTTCCGCTGATGACGTCACCTTTACCCGTGAACTGATCAAAGCCCTCAATGATGGCGACAGTCAGAATGCCGCCTTGATCCTGAACAGCATGAGCAAAGTCCAGGCGATTGATAAGTTGCTGGCATACGCAGGTATCCAGAGTAAAGTCGTCGGTGTGATTCAGTTGGAAGATGGCCGCCGCCGTCAAAGCATTCAACAGATGAACCAGGTATGGAGTGGCAAAAAATGGATCTTGTTCAACCCGGACAATATCAGTCAGGAAATTCAGCCAAACCTGTTGGTGTGGGATGAGTCCAACGTTTCTCTGCTTGACCTGATTGGTGGTCAGAATAGTCAGGTGACGTTCTCAATGATCGCTCAGGACGTGACACCACAACAGGCAACCAGCGATAAAATTGAAGCGGACGGCTTGCTGAACTTCTCAATTCACAGTTTGCCACTGGAAGAACAGGCGATGTTTAAAACCATCATGCTGATTCCAATCGGCGCGTTAATTGTTGTGTTCCTGCGTGTGATTGTCGGATTGAAAACATCCGGTACGTTCATGCCGGTACTGATTGCAGTCGCTTTCGTCCAAACTCAGTTGTTGACCGGTATTGTCGGCTTCCTATTGATTGTCGGGACCGGCCTTATCATCCGCAGTTACCTGTCCAAACTTAACTTGCTGTTGGTGGCGAGGATATCGGCGGTAATTATTACCGTGATCATGATTATCTCGCTGTTTACCGTGATCGCTTTCAAAATCGGTTTGACAGAAGGGCTGACGATTACCTTCTTCCCGATGATCATCCTGTCGTGGACCATTGAACGGATGTCCATCCTGTGGGAAGAAGAAGGTCCGAAAGAAGTGGCTATGCAAGGCGGTGGCTCACTCCTGACCGCTGTTTTGATCTATTTGGCAATGACCAACAGCTACATCCAACACCTGACCTTTAACTTCATCGGTCTGCAACTGATCGTTCTAGCAGGCATTTTGTTGCTGGGTACCTATACGGGTTACCGCCTGACCGAACTGCGTCGCTTCAAACCACTTGTGGAGGACTAAACGATGTTTTTTTCTCGTTATACCTCCCCGAGCAAGTTAAAGCACAAAGGGATCATGGGCATGAACCAACGTAACCACAGTTACATTGGTCGCTACAACGACCGCTCCAAATACCCTTTGGTGGACGACAAGCTGAAAACCAAAATCATTGCTCAGGCAGCGGGCGCGACGGTACCGAAACTGATTGGTGTGATCGCGAACCAAGCCGAAGTGAGAACCATCCACGAGATGGTGAAAGATTGGCCAGGGTTTGTCATCAAACCGGCTCAAGGCAGTGGTGGTAAAGGCATTCTCGTCGTGATCTCGCACAAAGATGGGGTGTACACCAAACCATCTGGGGCGACCATAAACAAAGAGGACGTTGAGCGCCACATCAGTAACGCACTGGCAGGACTGTTTTCTTTGGGCGGCAAGAATGACGTTGCCGTGGTCGAGAACCTGATTAAGTTTGATGACTGCTTTGATGGCTTCAGCTACGAAGGTGTGCCCGATGTGCGCATCATCGTTTTCAAAGGCTACCCGGTGATGGCGATGATGCGCTGCTCGACTTCGGCATCTGACGGCAAAGCCAACCTGCACCAGGGTGCGGTCGGCGTCGGTATCTGTATTGCAACCGGACGTGCAGTACGAGCCGTCCAGTTTGATCAACCAGTAACTCATCATCCGGACACAGGAAAAGAGCTGTCAACGCTCAAAGTCCCCCACTGGGAGCGTCTGCTGACACTCGCATCCAGTGCCTGGGAAATGACAGGACTTGGCTACATGGGCACCGATATGGTTCTGGACAAAGAAGAAGGTCCAATGGTACTGGAGCTCAATGCTCGACCTGGACTGGCAATCCAGATCGCCAACGGCTGTGGTCTGCTTCCTCGACTGCATCATATTGAAAGTATCGGCCGACCTGCAGAATACCCTAAGCCTGCTGAACGCGTGGCGTACGCTGCGCGACAGTTTGGGGTGTTTGCCAAAGAAATTACCGACTGATCCTGACCAGATACAACAATGCCCGCTCATAGCGGGCATTTTTATGGCTAATGTCCGGGCTAGATTTCCTCTTCCAGCGACGCTTGCAATTCACCGGCTTTTTCAATGTCTGCACGCGACATATGACGTTTGACTTCTTTGACCGCCTCGGCCGATTTTGCATAACCGTTGTCAGCCGCGATACTCAGCCAGGCAAGCGCTTTAACGAAATCGCTGTATACGCCATGGCCATTACGGTACGAATACCCCACCATGTACTGACTGTATTCATCACCCCACATCGCCGCTTCGCTAAAGTAGCTGAACGACTTTTTATCATCGGTCGTTTTAAACCCACACGGGCGCTTATATTCCGGGTAGTAGTACAGATTGCCCAGCGTCGCGTAAGACAACACATGTTCATCCGCATCAATGGCCTGGTTAAACAGTTTCATCGCGGTAGGACAGCTTTTCTCAACCCCTTCCCCATTCAGGTAAGCGATACCCAGGTTATACATCGCGCTGGCATCGCCCAGATCGGCCGCCTGTTTGAACCAATGGGCTGCCTGAACAAAATCTTTCTCTACGCCTTTGCCATCGTTATAAGAAAACGCCAGTTCGTACATGGCGTCCGAATAGCCGAGCTTCGCCGCTGCCAGATAATACTCATTGGCTTTCTTTAGGTCGACTTGAGTACCCTCACCATCAAAGTACATGACACCTAAACTGTAAAGCACATAAGCATCCTGGCCTTTTTCCGCCTGGTGATACCATTTTAACGCCTCGGCATAATCCTCTTGCTGGTAATAGTAGTAGTCCGCCAGTTCGGATTCTGCTTCATGACTTCCCTTCTGAGCGGCCTTTTTCAGGTAAACCAAGCCCTGATCGACATTTTCCTGCAACATGGACTCGTAGAGCAGGACTGACGCAGCCTCCATTAACTGAACAGGGTTATCCGATTTTTCCGCAGCTTGAAGCACCTGTAACTCATCAGGATCATACGACTCCAGACTGATGTCGTAGGCCAGTGCTGAGGTTGAAAAACCCAAAGCAAGTGAAGTGCATAGAAGTTTACGGCTCAATAACATCGTTAGTGTTCTCAAGGTTGTTATTATTAGAGGGTCAGTATTGTAGCCGCTTTCTTTTATGCAACAGAGTCATTAATTAACATTTTGAAAGTGATGTGATCCATAACGGTTTCTTATCCCGGGTAGCATGAAACCTTGCATGGTTGAGTTCGCTTCATGGAATGCATTGCGTACATTAAGCGCATAGGTAGTCAGGCCTAGAAAAAACGCCCGCAAAAGCGGGCGTTGTATTCAAACGTTTAGTAAGAGTTAGAGCTCTTCGACCAATTCCTGGGCTTCGCTCTTCGGTTTGTCCACCTGACCAAACCCGCGCAATCCAACCACATGAACATGCTCATGGTCTTTAAAGACTTTACGCACCAGTTTATAGGTGGTGCCTTTTTCCGGGCTGATGTTTTCTGGGGCCGCGATCAGCAGCTGCATATCCAGACGATCACACAGTTCAAACAGCGTTGAGATCGATTTGGCATCCAAACGCGCCGCCTCATCCAGGAAGAGCAATCGACACGGCATGATGTCTTTGCTTCGCAGACGGCGAGACTCCTCTTCCCAACTTTGGACCACCATCAGCAGGATTGACTGACCCGTACCAATCGCTTCACCGGTCGACAATGCGCCCGACTCCGCCTGCAACCAACCATCCGAACCCCGGTTTACTTCGACGCTCAGTTCAAGGTAGTTCCGGTAATCCAGCAGCTCTTCACCCAATACTTGTGGCGAACGTTGCCCCATATCGATATGCGGGTTCACTCGCTGGAAAAGCTTCGCCATCGCTTCAGAGAACGTAAAGCGGGTGCTTTCAAACAGATCTTTGTGCTGCTCCTGTTGAGCCGCCAGACTTTCCAGCAGCACTTCGTGGCTCTCACGGATTTTCACGTTGAGACGCACCCCTTTTACCTGACCAAAGGCAATGTTCGACAAGCCTTGGTTGAGCATACGGATACGGTTCTGCTCACGCTGAATCGTCTTCTTGATGATACTTGCGACCGACTCAGAGCTGATCGCAAGACGATTCTCACGCTGTGTCAGTTCTTCTGTCAGGCGCGCCAGTTCCACTTCCATCTCTTCAATCGCTTCCACAGGATCATCAGTACGAATGATATCCTGACGGATTCGCTCGCGCAGATGTTGGTAAACAGCGATGTAGAACAACACTTTACGCTCTGGACGTGCATTGTCCTCAGACAGGCGCAACGCATCGCGCAAGTCCTCATTATCTGCAACCGCAAGACGCAGCGCACCCAGCGATTTGTCCGACATCGAACGCAGTTCATCGGCACTCATGTACGCCAGTTCACGCTTGTGCAGACGACGTTCAACATCGTTTTCACGCGCCAGGCGCAGCACCGAGCACCAGCCGGCTTTGGCTGCAACGACAAAGGTGCGCAGCTCAACATAATCTTTCTGGACTTTTTTCAGACGTTTGGCCAACGTCTTCATTTCCAGTTCCGTTGAGGTAATCGTCCGTTCGTATTCACTCTTGCGACCACGCGAAGCATGCAAACGCTCGTGCAACTCGTCACGGCGGCGCAGTGCTCGCTCTTCCGCGCCTTCATCGGCATTCACGCCGTACTCTTGCAGTTCCTGTTTGAACTCCTGCACGGTTTCCAACTTGGCTTGATGCGAGCTTTTCAGAGACGCCAATACCTGATTGTACTGGTTCATTTGACCCTGAGCTTGCTTGAGCTCTTCACGGGATCGAGTTCGGGCACGTTCTGCTTCCACCAGTTTGGCTTTCAGCTGTTCACTGAGTTCACTGCTCTGGTTAAGCAGGTCAACGGAATCTGAGTAAGCAAAGTAGTGGCGACGCTCGACCAGATCAGACAATGCGAAAATCTGCTTCTTCAGCGACTGCAGTGCTTCATCGGCGCGCTGGTACTCAGCTTCGAGAGCATCAAATTGCTCGGGGTCTGCGTCCAGCGCCGTCACCACGGTTTCCAGCTCCGCAATGGCTTTACCATGCTGATTGATGAACACTTTCGCGTCACTTAACTGAGCAATCTTTGCTTCGATTTCTTCATAGCGGGCTTGCAGTGTGTCGTCTTCGATCAACACCATATTCGGCGCAATCTTGTCCAGCGCAGCCAGCGCCTGTTTGCTGCTCGTCAGCTGACTGCGCAACTGTTGTTCTTTGGTATCCAGATCCGCCAACTGACGCGCAGCCTGATTGCGCTTATCACGCAAAGCTTGTAGCGCCTGTTCCGGATCCGCTTCAAAGGCAACCTGCAGGTGCTTTGCCACAAAGCTGTTGAATGCCTGATACAGACGTTGCAGTTTCTGGGAATCGAACGCCGCTTTAGCGTGTTGTTCAACCACCTCTTCGCGCTCATTACGCAACAGCTCAAGACGCTGTTCACGCGCCGCCCGACCAAACAATGGAATTTCAGGCAAACGGGAATAACGTAACTGACGCGCGTTCATGCGCACGCACACCGCACCTTCGAGTTCTTCCGCATCAAACGAGCTGTCATCGAACGCATCCACATCACCTTCAATGATGTAAAGATCGTCCGGACAGTCGTCCAGCTCGACCAGTTTTTCTTCAATGTCACTGAGATCCGATACCACAATCGCATGACGGGCAGGACCATACATGGCACTAAAGTACGGTGCATCGTCAATCGTGATGTCGTCGTAGATTTCAGACAGCAGCACGCCGCCCAAGGTATCAGCTAACCCTTTCAGACGTGGATCGTTTGAGCCACCCGGTGACGCTAAACGCTCGATTTCGTTTTCCAGCGTCGCACGACGATCCGCCAGCTTGTCTTTCGCAATGGATTGCTGCTTTTCCTGCTCCAGTGCCTGTTGCATCTGCGTCATGACAGCCTGGCTGTCATACAATTCAGCGCCACTTTGCTCCTGCAACGTTTGCAGTGCATCGTTCGCACTGATCCAAGCCGGTGCGATGGATTCAAGACGCTTAATTTCAGCCGAATGATCCTGCTCTTTCCGACGCAGTTCGCTGCGCTGCTCACGCACTTCTTCTTGAGCCAGATCCAGTGACTCCAACTGCAATGCGTGGCGTTCGCGCTCTTGCTCCAGCGTCAGTTCGTCGTCCAGCGAGACATGAAACTGCTTCTGATATTCGCTTGTCAGTTCGCGGACTTGACGCTGTTGATTGATGCTGCGCTCTAAATCACGATGCTGCGCGCGCCACTGCTGCTCATTCTGGATCGTTTGTTCAGCGTCTCGGGCTTTGCGAATCACTTCCCGGGCTTTATCAGCTGCATCACTGCGTTCGATCTGGCCGACTATTCCGGTAATCAGCTTCAATGCAGTATCAAACTGTTGAGCGGCGGCTGACGACATATCCAGCTTGTGCTTAACCGACAACAAGGTATTGGTGTTCGCGCTTTCCTGAGCCTTCAACTGTGCCACTAACGCTTGTGCACCTTCTGCCGTCAAAGTGTTATCACCCAGCAATTGACGGGCTTTATCCAGTGCCTGAATCGCTTGTTGATATTGCAGGGCACGGGTTTGCTGAACATCGAGCGCTTGCTGGTAATCGGCCAGTTGCGTCTTGAGGCTGTCGACCTCTTCTTCTGTAACGGTAGCCTGCTCTTCGGCCATCATCACACGCTCTTGCGCTTCCTCAACCACCATCATTTGCTCTTCCAGACGCTCATTGAGCTCTTCCAGATCTTCCTGATAGCGTTCGATCTTTTCCTGCTGGCGCAATGCATTCTGCACCAGTTGGAGGTGATCTGAAGCGGCGCGGTAATCCATTTCCAGTGCCGACTCCTGCTCAACCAACATCTCCAGCTCTTCCTGAACACGGTTAAGCAGTTCGTTTTGTTGTACCAAGGTTTCACGCGAGCCGAACAGTTCACTGCGCAGCGACAGCGTTTGTTCCAGCTTATTACGGCGATCGTTGGCATGGCGCATGTAATCTGCGGCCACATAGTTGGTCGATTCCGTGATCAAATGCTTAAACAGATCACGATCCGCCTGAGTGGTTTTGATCGCTTCCAGTGTCATGCGGTTTTCACGCAGCGCCGATTCCATGTCCTGGAACGCTTTCTTCACCCCGCCATTTTGAGGCAGTAAGTAGTCACGCAATGAGCGGGTAATCGCACTTGAGATACCACCATACAGAGATGCTTCAATCAGACGATAAAACTTAGAGCGGTCGCTGGAGTTGCGCAGCTTCTTAGGTATTACCCCAAACTCAAACATCTGAGCATGGTAATCGACGATGGACGCAAAGGTTTTAAACTGAACGCCTTCGTATTCACCCAGCGCGTCTTTGACTTCATTAATCTGGCGCACACGCGCATGGCTGCTAGAGACCGTTTCCACCAGCACATCAGTCGGTTTGAGATGGCTCGGTAAGCCTTGAATAACAAACGGCTTGATATCGACTTTCTTGTCACGGCCGGCGACCTGCTGCAGCTTAACAACAAACGTCAAGCGCTGATGACGAGAGTTCAGAACATCCAGTGCGGCGTAACATGCACCGGGTTTGAGCTTACCGTACAAACCTTTGTCACGAGACGACTGATTGCTACCCGCCTCCGTGGTGTTACGAAAATGCAGCAGCGTTTGATCCGGAATCAATGCCGTAATGAAGGCGGCCATGGTGGTTGATTTACCCGCACCGTTACCACCGGACAAAGTGGTTACCAAACCATCGATATCAAATGTACGAGCAAAAAAGCCGTTCCAGTTGACCATGGTCAGCGATTGATATTTACCTCGTTCAATCATGCTTCACCTTCTAACTCTTGCTCGTTGTTGTCTTCTTCATTGTCGTCGTCATTTAGCAGGCTGCCCTGACTTGGCTCCTGTGTATGCACCACCGCCTCACCATCACGAATGAGTCGCAGCTGTGCTTCGCGCATATCGTCGCCAACACGCACATCAGCGCCAAAGCGGAACACCGACTCACTGATACTGAATTTACCGGTTTCACCGATGTTAATGATCATGCCCAGACGGCGCAGACGGCGCAGCGACGTACGCACTTTTTCAAACAGCTTCTCTTTATCCAGATCAGAGCCAGTCGCCCGATTGGTGACCAGCTTCATCAGTTTCTTCTCATCCGCCAGGGCCAGTAGCTCTTCGTACAGCTCTTGATTGGTGAAAATCCCTTCGTGGGCCAGACGCTCCGGGCTAAGGTAGAGGAAACACAGTACCTTACCCACCAGCATATCCAGCTCCGAAAGCACACTACGGCCAATCAATGAGGTCGAACGTGGACGTAGATAGAAAAAGCCTTCAGGTGCTTTTATCAGCTCAGTGTTGTAACGCTGGTAGAACGACGCCAGCTCAACTTCGAAATCACACAGCAACGCGTGGTTATCCAGATCTTCGCTGGAAATATGGCGCCCGGCGCGCAGCATACTATCCAATTGAGGAAACAACGGGTTGGAAATCGCTTTTACCAGATTGTCTGGCATGTATTCATTAGTATCGGTCGATGACATTTGCTTGTACCTTTGCACCGTAATCGTTGATCGCTTGCCAGTCAGGCTGAACAGCCTGATAGTCGGACTCTGAATAACCGAGTCTCACGGCCTGGTCGACAACAATACGGGCTAAATCAAAATGATGAGTGTGTGGGTGTGCTGACAGGTAGTCGCGCAGAACACTGCCGAGATCAATCGGCGAACCGCTGTCTTTGTGTACCTGTAACATGGCGCCGATGCGCTCAGATAACTCATCATTGACTTGCTGAAACTCTTCAAACTCCATATCGAGAGGAACCTGGCCGGTTACCTCATCATCACGAAGCACCAAAGCTTCATCACGTAAATCAGTAAGACGCTCGGCATCTGCATAAGTGAGATACCAAGGCATGTCGAAATAGTCTTTGACCGACTGGCGCAAACGGGTACTGAACGCCCGGTTTTTGTCCATGTCGATCGCAGTACGGATAAACTTATGCACGTGGCGGTCATAGCCAATCCACAGATCAATCGCCTGCTGACCCCAACTGGTGATTCGATCCAGTTTCATTTGCAGGCCAAACAGCGTTTCCTCGACAAACTCCAGCTCTGGGTCACCGTACACCTTTTCCTGAATATCGAGGATCTGAGTCTGGAGCTCGTCTCCGGCGGCTTGCAGGGTATCCTGAAGCTCTTTCAACGTCGAAGAGGTTTCAGACAGCAGCGCTTCACAGTTGTTAATAGCATCGCGCCAGTCTTTGTTCAGCAGCTCTGCAATTTGTTCTTTGACTGAGCGCTGCTGTTCATCCATAACGCGTTGGTTGAGGTCAATTTGATCAAAAATCTCACCAACGGAGTAGCGCAATACGCCGTAGACATTTTTCTTCCAATGACCTGGGGTTCCGCCTTTCAGCGCCGCCTCTTTGGCTTTCGCCATTTCATCCGCCACCATCGACAGTTGAATCGACAGCTTGAGCTTAGAAAACTCGCGGTG
Source organism: Vibrio sp. V38_P2S17PM301 (assembly GCF_009904845.1). Classification (NCBI taxonomy): domain Bacteria; kingdom Pseudomonadati; phylum Pseudomonadota; class Gammaproteobacteria; order Vibrionales; family Vibrionaceae; genus Vibrio; species Vibrio sp. V38_P2S17PM301. Next base: position 28,531 of record NZ_WXWO01000001.1, read on the forward strand.
ACGCACGTAATAATCGGTGATACCAATCGCCAGCGGCGACAGGCGGTAAATACTTGCGCCATCATTGACTTCACTGGTGAACCGACTCAGCAAGCGCTGGTTCACCATTTCATTGATCGCGTTGTTGGCGCGGAATGCGGATGCTTCCCCCGTCTCCGCAAACATGCGGGTGACGATGGTAAACGCATCATGCAGTTCTCCTTCACCTAGCTCTTCATCAAACCTTTCGTTGCTTAATACAGCGACAGCAATCAAAAACGCCAGTCGCTCTGTTGTCAGGTTCAATGAGAAATCTTGCTGCTTTACCCAGCCGACCAATTCATCAATTGGTTGCTCCGCAGCATCGAGAGTCATCTCACTCATTGTTGTTCCTGTTCTTGTTTCTTTTTGGCCCATACGTGAATGTATCGACCTAATGAGAGGTACGGCTCTTGTCTACATAGTTGTTTTTCCAGAGCCAGTACATCGTCAAATTCGTAGTCGCCCATATTCTTCATGTTGCCAATGTAATCACTGAAGGAGCGAATTCCGGATTTACCGCAAATGTCAAATCCAGCGTCTTCCATCCACTGGTAGACCTCTTCCGGTTTGAGCCCTTGCTGCGGCTGTAACTTAAATCGTTTGCGATGTGGCATGCCTTTCAGCACATGGGGAATATTGCCACAAATTGCATTCTTAAATACCAGACCGTGATGGTTATAGAACATCACCGATGCCATTCCTCCCGGCCTGACCTGCGCCAGCACTTTATCCAACGCACTTTTCGGATCGGCCAGCCACTCCATGACCGCATGGAACATCACCACGTCCACAGGTTCATCCAGATGTTCGTCAATCGACTGGACCGGAGAATGAATCAGGCGATACTGCTCAAGCAGCCCGTTATTTGCAATATCCTGCTCAGCTAGCTGTAGCATTTCGCAAGATAGATCACACAACGTAATCCTGTGGCCTAATTTAGCCAGCTTCTGTGACATTTGAGCCAGCCCGCCCCCGGCATCAAGAACGTGAAGTGAGGGCTGAGAAAATTGCGACAACAGGTTAAGAAGATCTTCCCAAACAATAATTTGGCGAATCTCTCCCTTATCGGAGCCGTAAATATTTTTTGCAAATTTGTGGGCAATATCGTCGAAATTACGGTCTTGAGTCACTGCGGTTAGGTTATGATAACGAATCGTGCTGCTATTCTGTCATAGGAATGGCAGGATTAAAGAGGCTTTATGCCCTTTTTTCAATCAAGTGATGTTTTTTCGGACTATTTAAGTATGTTTGAGCTGAAAAAAGTTGTCGCATCTCTTCTGATGCCGCTTCCAGCGATGTTAATCATCGGCTTTATCGGTCTGATGCTGATAATGTTTACCACCAAAAGAAAGTCTGGCTGCTTTGTGGTGCTTTTCTCCTTAATGGGCATTTTTCTGATCGCCTTCCAGCCAGTATCCACTCGTCTGTTGATGCCTTTGGAGCGTCAGTATTCTGCTTTTCTGCCTGTGGATGAATCCATTGACTACGTGATGGTTCTGGGCAACTCACATGTGGTGGATGACCGTATTCCGCCCACCTCAGAACTGAGCCGTGCCAGTCTGATGCGCCTTACCGAAGGCATTCGGATTGTGCGTATGTATCCGGGCGCAAAGTTGATTCTGTCCGGTTATGCGGGTGGCTCGGAGATGAGCAATGCGCGCATGATGGCGAAAGTCGCGTTGGCGCTTGGAGTATCTAAATCAGATATTATTCTGCTTGAAACCGCCAAAGACACCTGGGAAGAAGCGCGTCAGGCGGCGGCGTTTGTACAACAACGTAAATTAGTGTTGGTGACTTCCGCCAGCCATATGCAACGTGCAATGAATGAGTTTAACTCCGCGGGTCTGTCACCAATTGCTGCGCCGACCAATTATCTGGCGCAATCCAACATTGCTCAGGCTTGGGATAAGTACACCCCAAAAGCCGTGTATCTTGAACAAACTGAGCGCTACTGGCATGAAACGTTAGGCAGGATTTGGCAGTCTATGCGCAATTGGGTTTCGGATTACGAGCAGCAAGCGATCGAAGCCGAACAAAGCCAGTTGAGCAACAGTGAGGCGCAGTAGAGCAATTTCAGCGATAAAAAACCGAAGCCAACGCTTCGGTTTTTTTGTTTCCGTATACGATCAATCGCCGGCAAACATGTAGCCTTCGCCATGCACCGTTACGAAAATTTGCGGGTTCTTGGGATCGAATTCCATTTTCGCTCTCATCCGGCGGATCAACACGTCAATGGTGCGATCGTTCGGCGCATCAACCCGGTGGCTGATCATGTTCAGGATTCGTTCGCGACTCAGTACCTGATTCGGGTAGGAAGAAAGCGCCACCAATAATTCATATTCCGCCTTCGTCAGCTTCACCGGTTCACCGTTGCGACTTAAGGCGCGGCGCTGCACATCAAACGTCCAGTCGCTAAAACGAATCACGTTGCCATCCTGCTCCTCACAGATTTGTCCGCCACGACGGGCAAGTGAAATACGCCACAAGAGATTTTTGACCCGAACCAGCAGCTCGCGTAACTCAAACGGTTTGGTAACGTAGTCATCCGCGCCCATCTCCAGGCCGACGATTTTGTCGATGCTATCCGTGCGCCCTGTCACCAGGATAATTCCAATATCAGATTGACTGCGCAGTTCACGCGTTAACATCAGGCCATCGCCGCCAGGAAGGTTGATGTCCAGCATCACTAAATCGACCGCGTGAGCCTGAAGCATATCGCGCATCTGATCGCCATTCTCCGCTTCACTGACCTGGTAACCTTCACTCTGAAAATAGCCCGCCAGTTTACTGCGAGTCACCGCATCATCTTCTACTACTAATACGTGATAGCTCATTTACACCACTTTGAATCATTGGAATGGTTTACGATAATTATTCTATTCATAACTAGTCACAATTCTAGTCTCCGCGGCGCGAATTCGAAGAAAGCTGGCTTTTTATTGATTCAAGACAACCTTCATCACTCCATTCATATTTCGTCATAAGCCGCGATAATTTGTCATACATGGCGTTACCGCTATTCATCTTTATCCATTAAACTTAGAAGTATCAGAATTTCCGGAGCTTAATCCATGCAAGAAACCAAAGCGTTCAATGAAAAACGAGCTGAAATTTACTGGTGGTTATCCAGCTTGTTTGCCAAAGAGCTGACCGAGGCCGACATTGAGCAGTATCACTCCCCTCAGATCCGCGCTTTTCTGAGCGGGCTTGGCGAAAATAGTACGCTGAAACCGGCCTCTGACCAACTGGTGGATGCCTTAAATCGCCTGATGGACCGAACAGACGCGCCACTTGAACTGGCTGCGGATTTTTGCGATCTGTTCCTGAAATCAGACAAAGACGCCGCTTTACCTTACGCCTCCATTTATATCGGTAAATCGGGTCTGCTCAATGACGAGCCAGCCATTGAAATGGAAGCCGTGATGGCACATCACGGTGTGGCTGTCGACAAATCCCTCAACGAGCCAGCCGATCATCTGGCGATAGAACTCGATTTCCTTGGCAACATGATTATCCGCTCTAACGAACTGGAACAGGAAAAGCACCTCGATCAGGCGCTGCTGGATCAGGAAGTTTTTATCCGTCAACATCTGCTGTCCTGGGTTCCTCAGTTCAGTCAACGTTGTCAGCAGTATGATCAGTTTGGGTTTTATGCAGCGGTTGCTGCACTGTTGGAAGCATTTCTCGAGCTTGATTGCCAATATCTGGTTGGTGAATAAGCGCGAAGCCCCTCTCTGACAAGATTAACATTTTGTGACCATCGCCTTATCCAGGCGATGGTTTTTTAATTGCCACTTGCGGCAGAGCAGTCTAAAATCGTGATCGCAAACGATAAAAATATGATGATGAATGCAAACCGCTGTCTTTAAGCGGTTTTTGTGTTTCTGATACTTACTGCCTCAGGCCGGGGGAATCCGGTTGACCTGGCAGGTGACAACAGGACAGAACCTTATGGCTACCATTAAAGATGTCGCACGCTTAGCCGGCGTTTCAACGACGACTGTATCCCATGTGATTAACAAAACCCGCTTTGTTGCTGAAGCCACCCAAGAAAAAGTGATGGAAGCGGTGAAAGAGCTGAACTATGCCCCGAGTGCCGTTGCGCGTAGCCTGAAATGCAATACCACGCGCACCATCGGTATGCTGGTCACTCAATCAACCAACCTGTTTTTCTCGGAAGTGATCGATGGGGTAGAAAGCTACTGTTACCGTCAAGGCTATACGCTGATCCTGTGTAACACCGGCGGTATCTACGAAAAGCAACGGGACTACATCCGCATGCTGGCTGAGAAGCGCGTCGACGGTATCCTGGTAATGTGCTCTGATCTGACCGAAGAGCTGTCGGAAATGCTTGAGCGTCACGCAGACATTCCGAAAGTCATTATGGACTGGGGCCCGGCAAGCTCCCAGGCAGACAAGATCATCGATAACTCAGAAGAAGGCGGCTACCTGGCGACGAAATACCTGATCGATCACGGCCACACCAACATCGCCTGCCTGAGCGGCCACTTTGAAAAAGCAGCCTGTCAGGAACGAATTCTGGGTTTCCGCCGCGCCATGGGAGAAGCCAAGCTACCGGTAAATGAAGACTGGATCCTGGAAGGCAACTTCGAGTGCGACACCGCTGTATTAGCGGCAGACAAAATTGCCGCGATGGACAAACGCCCGACGGCGATTTTCTGCTTTAACGATACCATGGCCCTGGGTCTGATGAGTCGTCTGCAGCAAAAAGGCATCCGGGTTCCGGAAGATATGTCCGTCATTGGTTATGACAACATAGAGTTGGCAGAGTACTTCTCACCACCACTAACGACCGTTCACCAGCCGAAGCGCCGGGTCGGAAAGAACGCATTTGAGATCCTGCTGGAGCGTATAAAAGACAAAGAACACGAGAAACGTGTCTTCGAAATGCACCCTGAAATTGTCGAACGCTGTACAGTCAAAAAACTGAACTAACCTCTCACTTATTGATAAAAATGCGTTTAGTATTAGTGACTTACTATTTACTAAACGCATTTCACATCATCGATTTCCTGAAGCAAGATCACATTTATAACCACGCTTTGTGAAGCTCTGGGCAAAATTTATTTATGCTTAAATTGGTTACATTAGCCACGCACAGGGCAAACCATCTGAAAGGGTGGGACGCAAAGCCTCCGGCCTAAACCAGAACCTGGTAGGTAGCGGGGTTGCCGATGGCAAAAAATGCATTCAGCAAGTTTACTGCTATTTGACACACCGATTGCATGTTTTTGCTAACCTCTCGGACCTGATTTGGTGGCGTATTCACATACACCGAGAAATAAAAACATGGATAAACCAGTACTTAAAGATTCAATGCGACTTTTTGAGCAACTAGGACGCGTCAAATCTCGTTCAATGTTTGGTGGTTTTGGTATTTTTGTCGACGACACAATGTTTGCTTTGGTAGTAAACGAAAAGCTTCACATCCGCGCTAACGAGCAGACTACTGCAAAGTTTAAGCAACAAGGATATGAACCTTACGTTTATAAGAAGCGCGGCTTTCCCGTTGTGACAAAGTATTTTGCACTGCCAGATAGCTGGAACGACGATCATGAAGCAACCCTGAATGAAGCGAAATCTGCGCTAGAGTCAGCAAAAAAAGAAAAAGCCTCTCAGGCAACCGCGAAACCTAACCGGTTGAAAGATCTCCCCAACCTTCGACTTGCCACTGAGCGCATGCTGAAAAAGGCAGGTATCTCTTCTGTTGAAGATCTGGAGCGCCACGGCTCTGTGGCCGCCTATAAAGCGATTTGCGATACCCACTCCGCCGATGTCGGTCTGGAGCTACTGTGGGCACTGGAGGGCGCCATTAACGGCACTCACTGGTCGGTGATCCCTCAATCCAGGCGAGACGAACTGATCAATCGCCTAAGCTAACCCCGAAGCCAGCATTATGCTGGCTTTTTTCTTATTGGTACTGCTTACCAAAACGGGAGATGAAATTTTTTCTGTCGGTTGCCTGTCTTGCTATAGTAACCGGGCAACACCTAATCAGTGATTGGCCAATCGTTTTCAAAGAGGACTCACGATGAATAAGAAATTGCTGGTTGGCGTACTGCTGGTTGGACTGATCATTTTCCTTGGTATTAATTTCGGCCAGTATCTGACTCTGGACAATGCCAAGACCCAACAAGCCGCACTGGGAGAGTTCATCAGCGATCACTTCGCTGTGGCGGCGTTGAGTTATTTCGTCGCCTACGTGGCAATTGCCGCGTTTTCCATCCCAGGAGCGGCGGTCGTAACCTTGCTCGGAGCGGCTCTATTCGGCTTCTGGACCAGCTTGATTCTAGTGTCCTTCGCCAGCACTATCGGTGCTACCCTGGCGTTTCTCAGCTCTCGCTATCTTTTACGTGACTGGGTTCAGAGCAAATTCAGCGACAAAATGACCACCATCAATCAAGGGGTGGAACGCGACGGCGCGTTTTATCTGTTTTCGTTAAGACTGATTCCCGTCTTTCCGTTTTTTCTGATCAACTTACTGATGGGGCTGACCCCTATTTCTGTCCTGCGCTTCTATCTCGTGAGTCAGTTGGGAATGCTGCCCGGAACCGCGGTCTACCTTAACGCGGGAACGCAACTGGCGCAGATAGACAGCCTGTCTGGGATTGTGTCCTCGGCGGTCCTGGCTTCATTTGTGTTGCTAGGTCTGTTTCCTATCGTGGTGAAATGGATTATGGTGAAGCTTCGCCTCTCCCCTAACGTCAACGGAAATGCCGGATGAAAATTTTTGTCGCCAATAACCCAACAGAGGCGCATATCGTTTGCGAGTTGCTTAAAGCCGAGCGGATCCAGTGCGAGGTCCGCGGAGAAGGGTTATTTGGCCTCAAAGGCGAATTGCCATTTGGGGAGGACACCGATCCGTACATCTGGTTATTGAATCCAATGCAAAAGATGTTGGCGCAGAGCATCATCGATGCCTATCATCAACAATCGAATACGGAAGCCGGCACCTTATGGCGCTGCCAGCGATGCGGGGAAGAAAACGAGCCACAATTCGGCGCCTGCTGGCAGTGTGGTGCCTCTCACCCAACAGAGTAACCCTTAGTGGGTGTGGCGTTTAATGAATTCTATCGAATGTTGATTAAAGACATCCGGCTGTTCAACGTTGCACACATGGCCACAATCAGGAATTTCTCGCAGCTCACTGGTTCGGTGCACAGCAACCATTTCTTTCACCGGCTGGATAAACATATAGTCACGAGCGCCCATCAGGTAAAGCGTGGGGATTGGCAGGTCTTTTTCCTTGAAATAACGCATCAGCGGGTTGACTTCAGCCGCCAACACAAACCAGCGCTTGAACTCTTTCTGACAAAGGCGTTTGGCCTCACGGATGAACAGATGGCGTGATTCTTTCTGACTGCGCTGAGGCATCACAATGTAGGCAAACAAGCTGTAGAGCCACATATAGGGCAAAATATGCTTGCTCAGATTGCCCAGTTTAACCAGCAGTTGAGAACGCGTGTTCAACCGGGTAATTGCGCCGCCGAGCACCATCGTCCTGACCCGGTGGCCTGCCATCTCGGCCAGATTACGTACAATGATCGTGCCGAGCGACATCCCTACGAAGTGAGCTGACTGGATCTTAAGGTGGTCCAGTACCTTTAACACGTCCAAGGTCACTGACTTAAACGTATAATGATTGGCGATCAGCTCTTTGAGTAGCTGGTTGGACTTACCATGCCCGCGCAGATCCACCAGCAACAAGTTAAAATGCGCTTTATAGGCCTTGATCTGCTTGAACCAGATTGAGGAACTGCCGCCGGCGCCATGCACAAACACCACCCATTCCTTACTGGTCGGATGCGAATATGTTTTATGAAACAGTAAAGCGTCACTCATCAGGCAAAGCGTCTCAAACTGGGTTATTCGTCAACAGGAGTTGAAGCCTACCACAAATTTCACCGGTCACTACTGACCTCATGTCAAATTATCGGAGAACATGCCTTCATCTGACCATTATTTGGTCGAGTTTTTACTCGTATCTGGCCACCTGTTTATCCAAGTCCCCCGACTGACCCAGTCTGAACCCGAGCTACTGAAGTGCGGCCTGATAAAGACTCAGATACTGCTTCGCAGCCTGAGACCAGCAAAAGTTTTCACGCATTCCGTTAAGCTGGATGCGTTGCATCTCCGCCGGATTCTGAACATACAGCAGCAGAGAGCGCTGCAACATCAGCAACAGAACCTGCGGATCTGGCTCATTGAAAATCAACCCGGTTGCGTTATCCGGATCCGAGTCGTAGTCGGTGACACTGTCTTTAAGTCCACCCACACCGCGTACAATCGGCACTGCACCATACGCCATGCTATAGATTTGATTGAGACCACATGGCTCAAACTCAGAAGGCATAAGAAAAAAGTCCGAGCTGGCTTCCACCAAATGCGCCAGGCGTTCACTGTACGCCTCGACAAAGACAAATTTGTGCCCGTGCTGCGCAGCGATGTCCTTAAGCTGAGAGGCCAATATCGGGTCGCCAGTTCCAACCATCACGAGCTGTAGATCGTGGCGCAAAAACGCTTCGAGGATCGGCAACAAGTAGTGGACGCCTTTTTGATGGGTCAGACGACAGACCATGCCATACATAGCGACTTCACGCAGGGGCAACCCGAGTTCCTGCTGCAGTGCCTGTTTCGCGGCCTGTTTTCCCGCCAGCATACTGCTCGCCTCAGCGTCATAAGGCAGTGGCAGGTGCGGATCCGTCTCAGGGTTCCATGACGAATAATCACAACCATTGAGGATCCCCACCAAGTCGCTCGCCCGGCTGAGGAACTCTTTTGCCATACCGTGGCTACCCAGCTCCGTTTTCAACTCTTCAGCGTACGTCGGGCTAACAGCATTAATCTTGTCCGCTGACATCACTCCGGCTTTTAGCATGGTAATGTGTGTCGGGCTGACTGCCGCCTCAGGCACATAACGCGAGTGCAGTTCCGGCACCGACTCCAGCTCATCGTAGCTGAAGACGCCTTTAAACACCGCATTGTGTACCGAAAGAACGCTTTTCATACCGCGGAAAAAATCATTGGCGCTATAGCGTTTCTTGAGCAGGAATGGCACTAATCCCGTGTGCCAGTCATTGGCATGCACAATGTCTGGTTTAAAAGTCAGTTTGGGAAGCATATCCAGACAAGCAGCACTGAAAAACGCAAAGCGCTCCCCGTTATCACGGTACGCCTGATTATTTTCTGCATACATTTCAGCGCGCTCAAAATACTGCGGACATTCGATGGCATACACAGGCACCGATGAGACGTCGAGTTTACGTACCCGATATGGCGTGTAAGGCCAATGCTCCAGCTCAGTATCGAGCAGAACTTCCGACGTCTCCACATCGCCGATGTTACTGTAAGCGGGCATTGCAATGCGCACGTCCTGACCCAACTCACGCAATGCCACAGGCAGCGCTTTAGCCACATCCGCTAAACCGCCGCTCTTGATTAACCCTTCAACTTCTGATGCAACAAACAGGACAGACAACTTCTCAGTAGCCAATTCTTGCTCCTTTTGGAATGACCACAATGCCCTCATCAGAAACATGGAAGCGCTTTTTATCCTGTGACAGGTTCACGCCTATCTCAGTACCCGGTGCAATTTCGACATCTTTGTCGATAATGACCCGGCGCAGCACACATCCATCACCGATTTTGACATCTCCTAGAAGGATACTTTCACTGATATCACAGGCAGATGCAATATTACTGCGAAATCCAAGTACAGATTTTTCAATTCGCGACCCTCGCACATAGCAGCCATTACACACCAAACTGTCAATAATCTGCACCCGGCCATTATCTGAATCGGTAAACGTGGCTGGCGGCAGTGGCGGATAATAGGTATGCAGGGGCCACTTGCGATTGTAGAGAGAAAACGGCGCGTCGTTTTCCAACAGATCCATATGAGCCTGCCAGTAAGCGTCAATGGTACCGACGTCTCGCCAGTAGACTTTGTTCTTCTCTCCCGCAATGGTGTTGGTGCTGAAGTCATACACGTAGACATCACCACGAGGGAACATTTTGGGGATGATGTCTTTACCAAAATCGTGTGATGACGCTTGGTTGGCTGCATCTTCAATTAATTCTGCAAACAGAACCTGAGCCTCAAAAACGTAGTTCCCCATCAACACCAGCGCATGTTCCGGATCACCCGGAATGGCTTTGGGTTGTGCCGGCTTCTCTTCAAAACCCACCATGCGTCCCTGAGCATCCACTTCGATCACCCCAAACTGAGAGGCTTCTGCAACCGGCACGCGCAGCGCCGACACCGTGAGCGCAGCCTGCTTCTGTTTGTGGAATTCAAGCATCTGCTTGATGTCCATTTTGTAGATATGATCAGAACCAAAAATACAGACCTGATCCGGCTCCGCCAGCTCCATGAAACGTAGATTCTGATAAATGGCGTCCGCTGTCCCTTCATACCATCGCTTGCCGGTACGCATCTGCGCCGGAATCGGATCGATGAAACGATCAGTAATTCCATTAATGTTCCAGCCTTTTTTGAGGTGGTGAAACAAGGATTGTGACTTGAACTGTGTCAGAACATAAATTCTCATCAGGTCGGCATTAATAAAGTTATTCAGGGCAAAGTCGATAAGACGATAACTGCCACCAAACGGGACCGAGGGCTTGCTGCGCGATTCGGTCAAAGGCCTAAGACGTGAGCCTTCACCACCTGCGAGAATCATTCCTAAAACACCAGCCATTTTCTATCTCCATATCATTTTTATAATTGCAGATAAGCATTTGAAATTTTTGGGGGACTTATCCACATTCCATATCCAACATCTTAGCGTTTCCGGTTAAACCGCTGACCAGAAAATACCTAACAAGGTATCGAACTATATGCATATTGCAATTTAAAACACCTCGTACTTTAGGGTTAGAGCGCGTTACTTGTGTCGAGTCTGAACCCAATCACACATTTTTCTGAGACTAATACAGCAGATTAACAGTGAGCATACTCGGTCATCACACCGAACATCCGTGTAGATATAGTGAAGTTGGCATCAGATTTGAGCAATTCTTTTCCACACTTTAAATGTGATTATTTGTAACGGGTCAGAGTAACCGACGCTTTTGTCACTGATATGACAATGGAGGAAGTAAATTACCACCTTCTAAAGAAGGTGGCTTTGTGTGAGCCCCCTAAAAGGGGGCCTAGACCAGAACCAAGCTATAGCCCCACCGTATTACTTCACCTATCCAACACTAAATTTATGGCGTCGCTTAAAAGGTGTAACTAAACAAAACTACTGAGTTTGTTGAAGGTGTTGAACTTAAGCGCTTGAATTTACTTTAGGTGGATACAAAGCAAAAATACGTAATTTTGATATTAGGCAAAGCCGAAGCGAATGATAACCACCTACTGAAGTAGGTGGTTTAGGGCAGAAAATAAAAAAACGCAGCAATCTTGCTGCGTTTTTAGAGGAGAGAGGCAAGCGTTATTTCTTCTTGCGCTTGTCGGTAATTTCCCACTTACCATCGATGTACAAACCAGTCCAACCGGAAGGTTTACCTTCGACTTCAGAACGGATGTAGTTTTCTTTTGACTTGCGGCTGAAACGCACCACCGCCGGACGACCGTCTGGATCGTGCGTTGGCGCCGTAGTCAGATACTGGTACTTCTCCGGAATACGGTCGGCAAAACGCGCCAGTTCTTCCACCAGCGGAGCACGTGTCTCACGCGATTTCGGGAAGTTGTGCGCGGCCATAAACAAGCCAGAAGCACCATCGCGCAACACAAAGTACGCATCTGAATTTTCACACGGCAGTTCAGGGAAGTGTACCGGATCTTCTTTAGGTGGCGCGACTTCACCGTTTCTCAAGATCTTACGCGTGTTTTTACATGACTCGCTGGTGCAGTCCATGTACTTACCAAAGCGACCGTTTTTAAGCACCATGTCTGAGCCACACTTATCACACTCAACCACAGGGCCGTCGTAACCTTTCACCTTGTACTCGCCATGCTCGACCAGGTAACCGTCACAGTTCGGGTTGTTACCACAAACGTGCAGTTTACGCTTATCGTCGATCAGATACGCGTCCATCGCAGTTTCACAGATCGGGCAGCGTTTCTTAGCGCGCAGAGCGGCGGTTTCAACGTCTTCTTCCAGTACGTTGATGATGCCTTCTTCATCACCTAAGTTAATGGTGGTTTTACAACGCTCTTTTGGCGGCAGAGCGTAACCGGAACAGCCCAGGAAAACACCCGTCGATGCAGTACGAATCCCCATCGGACGCGAACACGTCGGACACTGAATGTCCGTCATGACGATGTGATTCGGCTTCATACCGCCGTGCTCTTCGTCCTGCTCCGCCTTCTCCAGATCACCAGAGAAGTCTTTGAAGAAGTTGTCCAGCACGCCTTTCCAGCTCGCGTCACCTTCTGCGATTTGGTCGAGTTTCTCTTCCATTCGCGCCGTGAAGTCGTAGTTCATCAGATCCTGGAAGCTGTCATCCAGACGATCGGTAACGATTTCACCCATTTTCTCAGCATAAAAACGACGCTGGTCCACTTTGACGTAACCGCGATCCTGAATCGTCGAGATGATCGAGGCATATGTTGACGGACGGCCGATGCCACGTTTTTCCAGCTCTTTGACCAATGCCGCTTCGGTGTAACGCGCAGGTGGCTTGGTAAAGTGCTGCTTCGGGTCGAGTGCAATCAGATCCAGCGTATCGCCAACTTGAACCGCTGGCAGAATCTGGTCTTCATTCTTGCCCAGAGGGCGCTGCACTCGTGTCCAACCGTCAAATTTCAGAATACGGCCTTTCGCTTTGAGCGTGTATTCCGCCGCCTTAACGCTGACGGTCGTTGAATCGTATTTTGCCGGCGTCATCTGACATGCGACAAACTGGTTCCAGATCAGCGCATACAGTTTGTGCGCGTCCGGATCCATGCCTTCAAGATCGTCCGCTTTGACATCCACACTGGAAGGACGAATCGCTTCGTGCGCTTCTTGTGCGTTACCTTTACTGCCGTATTTCAGCGGTGCGGCTGGCAAATATGCATCGCCAAACTCACTACCGATATAGCTCCGTACCGCGTCTACAGCTTCTGAACTCAAGTTAGTTGAGTCAGTACGCATGTAAGTGATGTAACCCGCCTCATAGAGACGCTGAGCCAACATCATGGTCTTTTTCACCCCATAGCCCAGACGCGTGCTTGCCGCCTGTTGCAACGTGGAGGTAATGAACGGTGCCGATGGCTTACTGCTGGTCGGGCGATCTTCACGTTTGCAGACTTCGTAACGAGCGTTTTCCAGCACTGCTATCGCTGATTGAGTTTCCGCTTCATTCACCGGTTTAAAGGCAACACCATCTTTCTGCGCGACCTGAAGGCGGAAATCAGTTTTATCTGTAGTTTTGGTGTCTGCGTGAATGTCCCAGAACTCTTCCGGCACAAACGCTTTGATTTCGCGCTCGCGCTCAACCAACAGTTTCACAGCGACCGACTGAACACGGCCAGCAGACAAACCCCGTGCCACTTTCTTCCATAGCAGTGGTGACACCATAAAGCCCACGACGCGGTCCATAAAACGGCGCGCTTGCTGGGCATTCACACCATCCATATTCAGCTCACCAGGATCCTGGAACGCTTGTTGGATGGCGTTTTTGGTAATCTCATTAAAGACTACACGTTTGTATCGCTCTTCATCGCCACCGATGATCTCACGAAGGTGCCAAGCGATGGCTTCTCCTTCGCGGTCCAAATCGGTTGCGAGATAGACGCTGTCGGCGTCTTTTGCCAGCTTCTGTAGCTCGGCAACCACTTTCTCTTTACCCGGCAGGATTTGATAATTCGCGTCCCAGCCATGGAATGGGTCGATACCCATCTTTTTGATCAGTGCTTTGCGATCTTTTTCTTTCTTGATGCGCGCTTTTTCTTCTGCGCTCAGGCCTTTGGTCGATACAGCGGCGGCTTTCTTGCCATTCCCTGTACTCTGGCCCGCAGTCGGAAGATCGCGGACGTGACCAACACTGGACTTAACAATAAAGTCCTTACCAAGGTATTTGTTGATAGTTTTGGCCTTGGCTGGCGACTCCACGATGACGAGTGATTTACCCATAACTGACTCAAATGCCCTTAATCACGGTGCGAAAATTATCGCATGACGTACTTAAACTATTACTTCTTTTTTACTATTGAGCGAGATTAAAAGAAGATCAATATCTTTTTCGAAAAATAAAATCCAATTGCTCGACAATTCAACGGTTATGATCTACTCCAAAATCACCATACCAGTTGGAAAGTGCCACATACTAAACGCGACAATGTAACGCTCACCAGTGCTTGGAACAAATATTTGTTAGGAGTCACAAAAACAACAGTGTTGCAATTCCCCGGCATGCCCCTACACTGAGTCAGGTTTCATTTCATAGCAGTAGGATGTCATTATGGACGACAGAAAACCGATTTCATCTTTTGATTTGTTGCTGATTGCCAATCAGATTATTCAGGATCATGACGATTATATAGAGGGCATGCGCGCCGACTCCGTCGAGGAAAAAGACGACGTATTGGTGTTCAAAGGCGAATATTTTCTCGACGAAAACGGCCTGCCAACCCCTAAAACCACGGCCGTATTTAACATGTTCAAATACCTGGCGCATCATCTGTCAAAAGAATTTACACTGGTGTAAGTCCACATCAGGCCGAACTTAGGGTCATGGCGGCAACAAAAAAGCCTTGGCGAACAACCAAGGCTTTGTTTTAACCGTATGTATTACTGGCTTAGAGTGGCTAATTTATCAAAGTAATCCGGAAACGTTTTTGACGTACAACCAGGATCATTGATGGTCACAGGCGTATCACTCAATGCCACCAGTGAAAAGCACATTGCGATACGATGATCGTCGTAGGTATCAATCGCCGCGTGGATCAGTTTGGCTGGCGGTGTCACAATCAGGTAATCTTCCCCCTCTTCGACCTCAGCGCCGACTTTACGCAGCTCAGTGGCCATCGCCGCCAAACGATCGGTTTCTTTGACCCGCCAGTTGTACACGTTACGAATCGCCGTCGTCCCTTTGGCAAACAGCGCGGTCGTTGCGATGGTCATGGCTGCATCCGGAATGTGGTTGAAGTCCATGTCCACGGCATTGAGCTCACCAGCGCGCGCAATCACGTAGTCCGCCCCCCATTCAATCTCCGCGCCCATTTTCTCGAGTGCATCAGCGAATTGAATATCGCCCTGAATACTGTGTTTACCAATCCCGGTGACTTTGATTTGCCCGCCTTTGATGGCGGCTGCCGCCAGAAAATACGAAGCCGACGACGCGTCACCTTCCACCAGAAAATCCCCCGGTGCCTGATAGGTCTGACCCGCTTCGACGACAAACTCCTGATAGTCACGGTTGATCACTTGAACACCAAACTGCGCCATTATGTGCAGCGTGATGTCAATGTAAGGCTTTGAAACCAGTTCACCCACGATCTTGATAGTAACGTTGTCTTGTGCCAGTGGCGCCGCCATCAAAAACGCCGTCAGAAACTGACTTGAGATCGAGCCATCAATTTCGACCGTACCACCTTGCAGCCCCGTGCCATGAATCTTCAGTGGCGGGAAATGCTCGCTCTCCAGATACTCAATATCCGCGCCAGCCTGACGCAGCGCATCCACCAGGTGACCAATCGGACGCTCTTTCATCCGCGGTTCACCAGTCAGTACGTAGTCACCTTGTCCTAAGCACAGCGCCGCCGCCAGTGGACGCATTGCTGTGCCAGCGTTGCCCAAAAACAGCTCGACGGACTCCGTCACCGAAAATGGTCGGCCCAGTCCCTCGACTTCACAGACGGTTTTGTCGTCCGACAAACGATAGGATACGCCGAGTTTTGACAGTGCATTGAGCATATGTCTGATGTCATCACTGTCGAGCAGATTGGTCAGGCGGGTGGTGCCTTTAGCCAAGGCCGCCAGCAAAAGAGCGCGGTTAGAAACACTTTTTGATCCCGGCAAATTGACTTCGCCGTTAACTTTGTTGATAGGTTGTAACGTAAGGCTTTCCATTAAAGTTGATTATCCTTGGTCACTGCCATACCCCAAGGCAGTGAATAAAAATTCTTCGTACTTGCAGCCTATCTAAATTCGCGCCCCAGCACCACCCCAAATTTGGCCTAAACGACGCTTTATTTCGTCCCTCATATTCAATAGGTTTTATCCACTCTCACGCCATTGTCGAAGTACAGAATGCGGACCTCATCACCACGCTCAAACAGCATGTTGTTATCGATGTTCTGAATAACGTCGATCAACTTGTCGTCTTTGGTGCGAATCAACAGCTCCACAAGTTTGTATTCAACCCGGTATTCCTGCTGCGCGTGACTACGGGCAATACCCGCCCCTGCTACCGCTCCGACAGCGGTAGCAACCTGTTTACCGGTCCCACCACCAAACTGGTTACCGACCACCCCGCCAATCACCGCGCCCAGCAGGGTTTCCCATCCGTTGGCTTTGGATTGAACAATATCTTGTTGCGAGATGTAGCGCACCGAATCAACCTGGCCAAATACAACCTGATTGACTGGACGCGCCGTATTTCTGTCGTATGCGGCATTGGCAACGAAGGGAAAAATTAATAAGATCCAAAACCACTTTTTCACCTGAATGACTCCTTTAAAACATCTGTATGACGATCTATCTTACCGAACTCAGCCCTGACGACTTCTCTTTCCCGTCGCCCTATGAAGCACTGAGTGACCCAAACGGACTGCTGGCGTTCGGCGGAGATCTGCACCCTGAGCGCATCTACTCAGCTTACCAACATGGTATTTTCCCATGGTATGGTCCGGGAGAGCCCATTCTGTGGTGGAGCCCCTCACCTCGCGCCGTCTTCAATCCTAAGACATTTAAACCAGCAAAAAGTCTTAAAAAGTTTCAGCGCAAACAACAATATCGTGTCAGTCTCAATCGTGCGACTGAGGAGGTCATCCGCTTGTGCGCGGCAACACGCCGCGAGGAGGAAACCTGGCTGAATACCGATATGCGCCGCTCTTATCTCAGTTTAGCTCAACAAGGCCACTGTCATTCGGTGGAAGTGTGGCAGGGTGACACATTAGTGGGCGGGCTGTACGGCGTGAGTGTCGGCCAACTGTTCTGTGGCGAGTCCATGTTCAGTCTGTCGACCAATGCATCCAAAGTCGCCTTGTGGTATTTCTGCCGCCACTTTGCTCGCCATCAAGGTCAGATGATTGATTGTCAGGTGATGAATCCACATCTTGAATCGCTCGGCGCCACGTCACTGGAACGCGACGATTTTATACATTCCTTGCTATCCTTTAGGGAGAAAACCACCTCGTCGGGATGCTTCGATTCTCAGTGGTTAACGCGTAGTTCAGAGGGTGAAGAATGAGCTCTGACATTCAACATATCCGCATTGGATTAACCGACAGCCATGCCTGCAGCTACTTGGCAGGTCGTGAAGAACGGGTCGCCGTCGCACTGGATAACCAGATGCACAGCAACGAAAGCTATGAAGTGCTGCTCGCCAACGGATTCCGTCGCAGTGGCGATACAATATACAAGCCGCATTGTGACCATTGTCAGGCATGTCAGGCTTTACGTGTGGCGGTGCCTGATTTTACCATGTCAAAAAGCCAGAAACGCCTATTGAACAAAGCCCGTCACCTTGACTGGTGCCTTAAGTCGAATCTGGATCCCAACTGGTTTTCCCTATATGCCCGTTACATCGAAGCGCGTCACAAAAACGGCTCGATGTACCCGCCGCAAAAACAGGACTTCTACCAATTCGCTAAGTGTGAATGGCTCGATACGCAATTTTTGCACATCTATGACCGAGGACAATTGGTTGGTGTCGCGGTCACCGATGTCATGCCCCGCAGTGCCAGCGCGTTCTATACCTTCTACGATCCGGATTACCCACTGTCCCTTGGTACCCTTGGGGTGCTGCTGCAACTCGAATACTGCCGCCAGGAGAAAAAACACTGGCTGTACCTCGGTTATCAGATAGACGAATGCCCAGCGATGAATTACAAAGTCCGCTTTCATCGCCATCAAAGGCTAGTAAATCAGCGTTGGCAAGGGTAGAATACGCCACAACTTTACTTATATCCCTTTTAACGGCATTATTTCGGCCGTTGAAAACGCCCATTTTATTAAAGAGGATTAAATGGCTAAAGAAGACGTAATTGAGATGCAAGGCACGGTCCTTGATACTCTTCCAAACACAATGTTCCGTGTTGAGCTAGAAAACGGTCACGTAGTTACTGCTCACATCTCTGGTAAAATGCGTAAGAACTACATCCGTATTCTTACTGGTGACAAAGTAACTGTAGAGATGACTCCATACGACCTTTCTAAAGGCCGCATCGTCTTCCGTGCTCGTTAATCTCTGATTATCGAATACATCAAAAAACGGAGCCCGATGGCTCCGTTTTTTGATGCTGTTCGACAGGCAGTTATTTATCCAGAGCCGTTTTGTAGTGATAACGACATACAGATACGTACTTATCATTACCACCAATGGCGACCTGATCACCCTCTTTGATTGGCGTACCATGTTCATCTGTGCGAATCACCATATTGGCTTTGCGACCACAGTGACACACCGTCTTCAGCTCAATCAGCTTATCTGCCCAGGCTAACAGATACTGGCTACCTTCAAACAACTCGCCCATAAAGTCGGTACGCAGACCGTAACACAGCACCGGGATATCCAGCTTGTCGACCACTTCAGTCAATTGATAAACCTGCTGTTTGGACAAAAACTGGCACTCATCAATCAAAATACAGTCCACTTTCTCTTTGAGGTGCAGCGTGTCGATGTCCTGATACAGATTCGTATCTTCACGGAACAGATAGGCATCGGATTGTAACCCAATGCGTGACGCAACTTTGCCGATGCCATAACGGTCATCGATGGCTGCGGTATAAACCACAGGATTCATACCGCGCTCCTGATAGTTAAACGAAGACTGAAGAAGCGTGGTGGATTTACCCGCATTCATTGCCGAGTAATAGAAATACATCTGAGCCACTAAGGGATTCCCATAATCATGTTAATGACAGAAAAAAGGGCTGAATTCACAGCCCTTTAAATTGAAATTCAATTATTTACGACGCCAGGTCGTGCCATCCGGCCCATCTTCCAGAACGATACCCATTTCGGTCAGCTTATCACGCGCCATATCGGCGTTGGCCCAATCTTTTGCGGCTCGGGAATCATTGCGCAGTTTAATCAGTGCTTCGATTTCAGCCACTTCATCATCATTGCCGGCATCGCCTTTTAGGAATGCATCGGCGTCCTGATACAAAATGCCAATTACATCCGCCAGTTCACGCATACGCGCACCCAACGCGCTGGCCGCATCCAGATTGTCGCCTTTCAGACGGTTGATCTCGCGAGTCATGTCAAACAACACGGAGTATGCTTCCGGCGTGTTGAAATCGTCGTTCATCGCCTCAGTGAATCGCTGCACGTACTCTTCCCCCCCGTCAGCCTGAGCCGTCATGTCCAGGCCACGCAGCGATGTGTACAGACGCTCCAGAGAGGCGCGCGCCTGATTAAGATTTTCTTCGCTGTAGTTTAGCTGGCTACGGTAGTGACCCGACATCAGGAAGTAACGCACCGTTTCCGCATCGTAATGCTTCAGTACGTCACGGATGGTGAAGAAGTTGCCCAAAGACTTAGACATTTTTTCTTTGTCGACCATCACCATGCCACTGTGCATCCAGGTATTCACATACTGAGTACCGTGCGCGCAGCACGACTGAGCAATCTCATTCTCATGGTGCGGGAATTGCAGATCCGAACCACCACCGTGAATATCGAAATGGTTGCCGAGAATGGACGAGTTCATTGCGGAACATTCAATATGCCAACCCGGACGACCGGCTCCCCACGGAGACTCCCACGTCGGCTCCCCCGGTTTCGACATTTTCCACAGCACGAAATCCAGCGGACTGCGTTTCGCGCTTTCGACGTCAACACGAGCACCGGCCTGCAGCTGATCCAAATCCTGTTTAGACAGTTTGCCGTACTCATCGAATTGGCTGACTTCGAACATAACGTCGCCATTGTCTGCCACATAAGCGAAACCACGTTCGATCAGTTTTTCCACTAACGCGATGATCTCATCGATGTATTGGGTGGCACGAGGCTCAACATCTGGACGCTTCATGTTCAATGCATCGAAGTCGGCGTACATTTCAGCGATCAGGCGCTCAGTCAGAGAGTCACACGACTCACCATTTTCCGCCGCACGTTTGATGATCTTGTCATCAATGTCAGTGATGTTACGGACAAACGTCAGGTCATAGCCCAGAAAGCGCAGGTAACGCGATACCACATCAAACGATACGAACGTACGGCCATGACCGATATGACAGAGATCGTAAATAGTAACCCCACACACATACATGCCGATTTTACCGGCATTAATTGGCTTGAATTCCTCTTTCTGTCTTGTGAGTGTGTTATATATTTTTAACATGAGCTCTATCTGATATTAAGTTAAACAAAATAGTGGCTCAGTATAACAACTTGGGCTGTGTTACGTAATCCCCGATTCGAGCAAAAAGAAAGCATAAGCTAAACTTCTTAAACGATTTCTCCGGTTTTTCGCGTATTAATGTTCGGGAAGTTGAGATAGAATCTCAGTTTCAAATCAAAAAACATCAGCAAAGGTAATAATCATGATCACCCTTCACACTAATTTTGGTGACATCAAAATTCAGCTCAACGAAGAGAAAGCACCTGAAACAAGTGCAAACTTCCTGCAGTACTGCCGTGATGGTTTCTACGACAACACGCTGTTTCACCGTGTTATCGACGGTTTCATGATTCAGGGTGGCGGTATGGAGTCTGGCCTGCGTGAAAAGGCAACCCGTGCATCGATCAAAAACGAAGCGAACAACGGTCTGAGCAACAAGACTGGTACCATCGCTATGGCACGTACGATGGAACCACACTCAGCCAGCTCGCAGTTTTTCATTAACGTCAATGATAACACCTTCCTGGATTTCCGCTCTGAAAGCATGGATGGCTGGGGTTACTGTGTATTCGGCGAAGTCGTTGAAGGTATGGATATCGTGAACAAGATCAAAGGTGTGAGCACCGGTTCTTACGGTATGCATCAGGATGTCCCTCTGGATGAAGTGATCATCACTGGCACAAGCATCGAAGCATAATCAATGACAGAGAGCGCTGACGGCGCTCTCTTAAATGACCGACTATGACCACACTGTTTATTTCCGATCTCCACCTGACTCCTTCCGTTTCCGACATCACGACCTGTTTTATTCGTTTCATGCGCGAGGAAGCTGTCCATGCAGATGCTCTGTATGTGCTCGGCGACCTGTTTGAATTCTGGATAGGTGACGATGACAAAAGCGATTTTGCCACGCTGATTAAAGCCGAGTTCCGCGCGCTAACCACCAAAGGCGTTCCGTGTTATTTCATTCAGGGAAATCGCGATTTTCTGCTGGGTCGGCGCTTTGCCCGTGACACTGGAATCACGTTGTTGGACGAAGAATGCGTGATTGACCTCTACGGTCGTCAGGCGGTCATCCTGCACGGTGATACCCTGTGCATAGATGATATTAAGTATCAAAATTATAGGAAAAAAGTTCACCAGCCCTGGTTGCAGTGGCTATTCAATCGTCTGCCGTTTGCCGTAAAACAAAAAGTTGTTGGCAAAGTCCAGGGCGATATCCGGGAACAAAAACAGCATAAATCCATGCAGATTATGGATGTCACTCAAAGTGAAGTCGCACGGGTGATGGACCGCCATCACGTCGATTTGATGATCCACGGTCACACTCACCGTCCCGATATTCATACTTTCCGCACATTACAGGGTGATAAAACTCGAATTGTGCTGGGAGACTGGTACACTCAGGGCTCTGTTTTAGTCTATGATAAAGACGGATTTGATTTGCAGTCTCGCCCTTTTCACCCAGTGGAATGAGGTTGGCCGGGCATGTTGTCCGGCGTATAAGAGCCAATCGATAATATAAGAAGTGTCCTTTGAAATACTCATATATTGCCAGACAGCCTATTCTTGACAGCCACAAACGAACCGTCGGTTACGAATTGTTGTTTCGTGAGGGGCCTAAAAATACCTTTCCGGAGATCGATCCCGATTTGGCCACCAGCCGTTTGTTGTCCGATCACTTCCTTTCGACCCACTATTCGACGCTGGGTAACAAACTCGGCTTTGTTAATTTTCCCTATCAGAGTCTGATCAACCGAGTACCCACATTGTTTCCCGCCGATAACCTGGTCATCGAAGTGCTTGAAGATTGCGCTCCAACGCAGGAATTATTGCACGCCATCCGGGAAATGGCCGCCAAAGGCTACCGGATTGCTCTGGACGATTTTGTTCCGTCGGTCGAGTGGAAAGCGTTTCTGCCGTTTGTGTCCATCATCAAATTTGATATTCAGCAGTTTCCAATCGATAAGGCGGCCAAATTTATCGCCAAGCTAAAACACACAAAAATCGACTTTCTGGCCGAGAAAGTGGAAACACATCAGGAATTTGAGCAAGCCAAACAAGCCGGATTTGACCTGTTTCAGGGCTACTTTTTCAGCAAGCCGGAGATGATCCAACGTCGCGCGCTGGAGCCCGCCTTTCTCACTATCGTGCATCTGATCAAAGAGATTGCCAAACCACAGATCGATTACACCACGCTCGAAGAGTTGGTCAGTAAAGACGTCACGCTATCGTTTAAACTGCTCGCTTTTGTCAATTCTTCCGCGTTGATCAGCGCGAAGATTCAGTCTTTCCGCCAAGCCTTGGTGTATCTCGGTGAAGAGCGCCTGAGAAAGTTCATCTCTCTGGTCGCCATCGCCTCAACTCATGAATCCAAACCCGATTATTTGTACGGACTGTCCATCCAGCGTGCACGATACTGTGAGCTGTTGTTTAGCTATTGTGACAGCGACGTCGAACCCGGCTCGGCCTTTCTGACCGGGATGTTTTCCCTGCTTGACAGCCTGCTCGATCAACCGATGGATCTGCTGATGGAAAAGATGCCGATCGACAATGCAGTCAAAGTCGCATTGAAAAATGGCGATGGACTCCTTGGGGATATTCTTGCCGTCACGCGTGCGTACGAAAAAGGCGATTGGGACCAGGTCGCACTTGTCAACCAACGACTGGGACTGCCAGCAGACACCCTCAGCCAATGTTACGACAGCGCAGTGCAGTGGACCGCCGATCTGCTGAACCTCAAGCCGTAATTACCTCATGCCTGTCGTGAGTGTTTTTGCGACTAAAAGTCTGGCTATTTACCTCGTAAGCAAAGCCTTCTAAACTTAACGCCCTGTTTATCTGGCGTGTCAGCCACACCAACGAAAGAGACATTTATGACTGCCTGCCCTTGTGGAAGCCAATCCGATTACACTGCCTGCTGCGAACCCGTTCATCAGCAGCATGCTCATGCACAACAACCGGAACAACTGATGCGCGCCCGCTATAGTGCGCATGTACTTGGGTTAGTCGATTTCGTCATCGAAACATATCACCCGAGTTGCCACGCAGAAGACCAACGTGAAGGGATTCAGGAATCAGTCCATTCAGAGTGGAAGAAGCTCGATGTCATCGGTAGCGAAGACGGCAGCGATAAGGATGAAGGGTATGTCACCTTTAGCGCGCACTTTGTCGATCAAGGTGCAGAGTACTGCATGACCGAACGTTCACGCTTTCTTCGTCAAGATGGCCTTTGGTATTACATCGACGGCGAGTTTCCCTCGCAAGAAGAGACCAATTCGGATCCAAGACTGAATCAGACCGTTAAAGAGCTCAAAGTCGGCCGTAACGATCCGTGTATTTGTGGCAGTGGTAATAAATTCAAAAAGTGTTGTGGCTAACCATCGCGCAATTGCAGACATAAAAAAACCGACCTGACTGGTCGGTTTTTCTTTTTTATCGCCACCGATTAACCGATGTGCGTTACGCCACCCATGTACTTTTGCAGCACAGCTGGAATCGCAACGCGGCCGTCGGCTTGTTGATTGTTTTCCAGGATCGCGACCATGGTACGACCAACAGCCAGACCTGAACCGTTCAAGGTGTGCACCAATTCAGGCTTTTTCTCGCCTTTACGACGGAAACGCGCTTGCATGCGACGTGCCTGGAAGTCCCACATGTTTGAGCAAGATGAAATCTCACGGTAGGTCTGCTGTGCAGGTACCCACACTTCCAAATCGTAAGTCTTGCGAGCGCCAAAGCCCATATCCCCCGTACACAGTACGACTTTACGGTACGGTAGCTCAAGCAGTTGCAGAACCTTCTCGGCATGGCCCGTCAGCTCTTCAAGTGCATCCATTGAGTCTTCTGGCTTGGTGATTTGCACCAGTTCCACTTTATCGAACTGGTGCATGCGGATCAAACCACGAGTATCGCGACCGTAAGACCCCGCTTCCGAGCGGAAACATGGCGTGTGAGCGGTCATTTTCAACGGCAGATCGGCCTCTTCCGAAATGGTATCGCGCACCATGTTGGTTACCGGCACTTCTGCAGTTGGGATCAACGACAGTTTACGTGGTTCTTCGTCATTGACTTTCTCTGCCAGCGGTTCAGTGTGGAACAGATCCTTACCAAACTTCGGTAACTGACCGGTGCCAAACAGGCTGTCCGAGTTGACCAGATACGGCATGTACATCTCTGTGTAGCCATGTTCATCGGTGTGCAGGTCCAGCATAAACTGAGCAATTGCACGATGCAAACGCGCAAACTGACCTTTCATAACGATAAAGCGTGCACCGGTGATTTTGGTTGCACTCGCAAAGTCCAGACCGCCGCCCATTTCACCCAGATCTACGTGATCTTTCACTTCGAAGTCATAAGATTTCGGCTCACCCCAACGAGAGATTTCAACGTTCTCATTCTCGTCTTTACCATCTGGCACATCGTCTGCTGGCAGGTTAGGCACTGACAGCGTAATTTCATCTAGTTTCGCCATTACTTGGTCAAGTTCGACTTTTTTCGCGTCCAGATCGCTACCCAGAGTACCAATTTGCTTTTTGATCTCTTCAGCACCTTCTTTATCACCAGCCGCCATTTTCTGACCGATCTGCTTGGAGATGGAGTTACGCGTGGATTGTAAATTTTCAACTTCTACTTGAATGGACTTGCGTTGTTCTTCAAGTTTACGAATGGTCTCAACGTCGAGGGCAAAGCCACGACGTGCCAGTTTAGCAGCTGTTTCATCCAGCTCTGTACGAAGTAATTTAGAATCCAGCATTGTTAATCCTATGCTTTTAGTGATGAAAAAACACGTGAAACCTTTCACGTGTTATTGAATAGTCTAACCTGACAAAGATACCCAAAAGACATTACTTTTCATAGCGCTTTTGCGGGCTTTTTGCGTCTAAACTAGCCAAGTAATCCAACTTCTCGCCAATTTTGGTCTCAAGACCTCGATTTGTCGGAAAATAGTAGCGTTTTTCTCCCATTTCCGGCGGGAGGTATTTTTCACCCGCAGCGTACGCACCAGGCTCATCATGGGCGTAACGGTATTCCTCGCCATAGCCCATGTCTTTCATCAGACTGGTCGGGGCATTACGCAGGTGATGGGGAACCTCATATTCCGGCAGGTTATGCGCATCGCTGAGCGCCTGCTTCCAAGCGCTGTACACCGCATTGCTTTTCGGCGCACAGGCCAGATAGACGATCGCCTGAGCAATCGCGCGCTCCCCTTCCGCTGGCCCAACCCGGGTAAAACAATCCCAGGCTGACAGTGCCACTTGCATTGCGCGCGGATCCGCATTACCAACGTCTTCTGACGCGATCGCCAGCAGGCGGCGGGCAATATACAGCGGATCACAGCCCGCAGACATCATTCTCGCGGCCCAGTACAGCGCCGCATCCGGGTTGGAGCCACGGATAGACTTGTGCACGGCGG
The DNA here is from genome assembly GCF_009904845.1 of Vibrio sp. V38_P2S17PM301. NCBI lineage: Bacteria > Pseudomonadati > Pseudomonadota > Gammaproteobacteria > Vibrionales > Vibrionaceae > Vibrio > Vibrio sp. V38_P2S17PM301. The sequence continues at coordinate 54,435 of NZ_WXWO01000001.1, forward strand.
ATATCAAGTCGTACCAGATGTCGCCTTTGTTATCGAAGCGCGACACTTTCTCACCGGCCACCTCCGCCAGCAACTGTAGCGTGATCTGTTTGACGCCTTGGGCATCGTCCTGCGCCATGTCGTACAAAATCTCAAGATAGTTGAGCGACATGCGCGCGTCACCGTTGACCAGCTCAGCCAGGCGTTCCAGAACGTTATCAGAAAAATGGGCCTCAATGCGGCCTTGCCCCCGGGGCGCGTCTTCAATCGCCTGATGAAGCGCCAGCAGGATTTCCTCTTGGTTGAGAGAGGTGAGCTTGTACACTCGGGCCCGTGACAACAAAGCGTTATTCAGTTCAAACGAAGGGTTTTCCGTGGTGGCACCAATGAAAGTAACCGTGCCATCTTCAATGTGGGGCAGAAAGGCATCTTGCTGCGATTTGTTGAAACGGTGCACCTCATCGACAAATAAGATGGTGCGACGCCCCGCCATTTTATTTTCTCGCGCTTTTTCAATTGCCGCGCGTATCTCTTTTACGCCAGAGGTAACCGCCGATACACGCTCGACTTCCGCGTTGGCGTAATTCGCCGCGACCTCCGCCAGTGTGGTTTTCCCTGTGCCAGGCGGGCCCCACAAGATCATTGAATGGATATGCCCCGCTTCCAGTGCTCGCCGTAACGGCTTTCCCGGACCTAGAATATGCTGCTGCCCGATATACTGATCCAGTGTTTCTGGGCGCATACGAGCAGCAAGGGGACGAAAATCTTCGTCCCCTGCAAAGTCTAAACTGTAATTACTCAAGACTACTTCCTTTGGTCATCGACCTCGACACCTTGAGGCACCACAAACGTAAAACGGTCTGCCTTCGGCTTACTGAGGTTTACCTTACTGAAAGTGAACTGGCTCTTCTGACCATCCTGTTCAATCACATTGAACCCTTTCACCACACCTTTCGTGTTGATATCGATTTGAAACTTGCCCTGATTGGAATCCACGGCGGTCGGGGTCAGCGTAAACAGATCGCCTTTTTGCACGACGGCGTAATTATCCCAGTCACTGTTGCGATTGCGAGTGAGAAGAACAAACGGGGTTTGCTCCGTAGCTTGCTCCTGACGATAAATCGTCACCTGTTCAATAAACGGGCTGTAGTACCAGACCGACTGACCATCTGAAACTAAAACGTTCTCATCTGGTGTGTTGGTTGTCCAGCGGAACAGGCTTGGGCGCGCAATTTCGACGGTCCCCTCACCTTCCATAACAACGTCCCCCTCTGGGCTTGTCACCTGCTGAGTGAAATCAGCACTGAATCCGTCGTTTTTTGCCAGACGAGCGCTGAGTTCATCTTTTGGCGCGGCCAAGGCAGAGCAACTTACCAATAACAAGGCTAACAGTTTCTTCATTCAAAAAGCTCCTCACTAAATGAGCGATAAAATCTATATGGTGACGGGCTAACCCGATTTCCAGTCCTAACGTTGATTATAAATCGCCGCAGCCAGGTTATGACCGAATAAGGTCAGACATCCGTCTGAATCACGCGAAGCGTATCGATACCAGTCAGACACGCAAAACCTGAGATAATTCCACTTACTGACCGCAACACTGTTTGAACTTTTTCCCGCTGCCACAAGGACATAGATCATTGCGACCAATACCTTTATATGGGTTGACACTTTGTGACTGCGCCCCGACCATGGCCTCGTCTGCCGCCATCGCCACTTCCGCCACCATCAAATCCAACTGTTCAATAAACTCCTCCAGCGACGGTGGCGATTCGACACCCGCCTTTCGCATTTGTTGCTGTGTCTGCTCTTCATCGATCGCCAACATAAAGCTGGTCAGTAACGCCTGTAACATGCGCAGCGTTCCATCCCCGACCTGCGTCTCCATCCACTGTGCTTCGACAGTCGGCCATACCTGCATAAAGCCTTCAGCCAGGTCTGCGAGTTGTTCACGTTTATCAGCCCCGTCCACCAAGGCCAATAAGGAATACTCATTTCGTTTCAATTGCGCGTATTGTTTGTGAATCTGTTCAACAATCACTGGCTGAGCGTCACTGGCGGCCGCTCCCAGCAATTCACCCAGCCAGGCTTCGGGCGCCAGAGGCTGCGTGGCAAAATTGGCCGCCAAAACGGCGCCTTCAATAAAAAACGGAGATTCCTGTACGTCGGAGCTCTCCAGTGAGATGAGCTGATAAGTCATAACGTGCTTTCTGAACAGAACAAAAAACCGAGTATATCACTGTGGGCAGCGCTTGCTAACCATAGTGCGGACAGACGCCCAATTCACCACCATCTCAGCGTAAAAATCAGCGTATTGGCTCAGGTGATGCGTTCCCCCTTAGTGACAATATCAACCAATACCTCTACAATCTCGCCTCCCAAACGGAGGCAAAATGGTATGCGAGTAATTCTGGGCCCGATGGAGGGCGTGTTGGATCATCTGATGCGAGAGATCCTAACCGACATCAATGACTACGATCTGTGCGTCACAGAATTTGTGCGCGTGGTCGATCAGTTGCTGCCAGATCATGTGTTCTACCGCCTCTGTCCTGAGCTGGAACAAGGTTCACAGACCAAATCCGGCGTACCGGTTCATCTTCAGTTACTTGGTCAGGAGCCGGGCTGGATGGCAGAGAATGCCGTTCGCGCCGCCGACCTTGGCGCAAAAGGCATTGATATCAACTTCGGCTGTCCGGCCAAGATGGTAAACAAAAGTAAAGGCGGCGCTGCTCTGCTTCAGCATCCGGAATTGATCCACCAGGTGGTCAAAGCCTGCCGTGACGCCGTGCCAACTCATATACCGGTGTCTGCCAAAATTCGCCTCGGCTGGGAAGACCCAAACGACTGTTTCGAGATCGTCGATGCGATTGAGCAAGCCGGCGCCAATGAACTGACCGTGCATGCAAGAACGAAATCCGGTGGCTACAAAGCCAGTGAGATTCGCTGGGAATACATCGACCAAATTCGTGGCAAAACAACACTTCCACTGATTGCAAATGGTGAGATCTGGAATTATGACGACGGGCAAGCCTGTATCGCGACCACAGGGGTTGACTCTTTGATGGTGTGCCGTGGCGCATTCAATGTGCCGAACCTTGGCAACGTGGTAAAACACAACCACAGCAAAATGGCCTGGCAAGACGTGGTCGATCTGCTGCTGGTGTACTCTCGTTATGAAATGAAAGGTGATAAAGGCCTCTATTATCCCAACCGGGTCAAGCAATGGTTCTCATACCTGCGCCAAGAGTACCCTCAGGCCCAAGAGTTATTCCGCGATATTCGAACCTTCAGCAAAGCCGCCCCGATAGTGGAGCGGATCGAATACTATCGCGACAACCTGTTGGCCGATGCCAGCTAGCCATTACCTCAGAATATCAACTTGTCTTTGCCATTGGTCTTAGCCTGATACAGCTTGTCATCTGCACGCTTAAATGCCGTCTCAAACTCGAATTGGCCGGCTTTGGTGATATCCACACCGCCAGACACAGTAAATCCGCGTTCGAGTAAGCGACTGGCATACTCGGCCAGAGCGGCTCTGACCCTGAGCAGAATCTGCTGCAGTTTTTGCTCACTGTCACCCGTCAGATAGATAACAAACTCTTCTCCACCGAAGCGGGCTGCAATATCTACCTGACGGATACTGCACAGGATTTGATCGGCGACGTAACAGATAACGTTGTCCCCTACATCATGACCATGGGTATCGTTGATGTGTTTAAAATCATCGATATCCAAAATCGCCAGCGCAATATATTGCTGATGGGGTGTGCGTTGCAGCAATGACTGGAAACCACGCCGGTTTAACAAGCCAGTCATGGGGTCACGCGCGGCCAGATCTTTGAAATAGGTTTTTTCGGCATCGCTGTTAAAGTAAATCAAAACCACAGTGGAAAGCACGTAAATGAACACTATGCCCAGTAATGAGTAGACCTTGAAACTAAAGAAAAAGGCGATTTCGTTGCGGATATCCAGGTCGTAGTATACGGCGTGATGAAATTCGACGCCGGGAATATTGAGATGTTTAACATGTACTGCATTGTCCGGTATGCCGGATGTCCGCAAATCAATCAGCTTAATCGGATTGGGTAAATCACTGTCTTTACTCAGCAGAACCTCAGTGTTGACATCCAGTTCCACCATGCCGCGGTAATCGCCGTCAATGACAACCGGCAATGTCATTGCAAACACCTGTCTCTTCTGCCCGTCAATCAGCAGGGAAGTCGAACTCAGACGGGAGACCGTGATTTTATCTTTGTTCTGGGCTGTATCGCGCCAGTATGGACGCGTCTTGATGATAGACACGAAGTCCCGGTCGATTTTCGCCGCACGCGATGCCGGAGATGACATAACAAAGCCACTCTCGTCAATGTAGCGAATACCAAAAATCTCATCATCAAGATCATGCAAGAAGGACAAACTCGGTGCCAGAATGACACGACTGGCCACTCTTTGATACATTCTGCTGCTCGGATCGCACAGCGACGCATCCGCAGTAATCATGTAGCTAAAATCAATAGACGGAATCGGGACATCCCTTGATTCATCAAGGTTGAGCAGCGGGTCAATCGGCCACATCCGACAGACGCCGTCTTCCACTTTACGATTGTGGCTGAGCAGCAGATCCGGCCGGGCGACCAGATAGTGGTTGAACGCGTAATCGATGGCGGTCAGCAAACGCGTGGTGCGCTGAAGTGAACGGTCTATGCGGTCGTATTCTGAGTCTATTTCGCGATTGATCGCATTCAAATAAGCATTGATAGCCAGAACGAGTACCGTCATCGCCAGAGTCAGTGGTGCGACAACGACAAACCTGTGGCTGAAATGCCTCTTGCCCTTCATGAAATTCTAACCTTATCAATATAATAGAAAAAGCCCATCGCAAGATTACACGTGATGGGCTTTAGGTTTCTATGCGCTGGATTATGGCATAGGCAAAATGTGAACTCTGTCAGAGTTAAGTAAGCTCCGGCTTAGTTGAGCAGCAAACTGTCGTCCGCTAATTCCTCTCCCCGAACTTTCGAGAACATTTCCAGCAAATCCGGCACCGTCATATTGGCGCGCTGGTCACCAGCAACATCCAGCACAATTTCCCCCTGATGCAGCATGACGGTGCGATCGCCACACGCCAACGCATCTTTCATCGAGTGTGTCACCATCATTACCGTCAGGTTGAATTCACTGACAATCGTTTTGGTCAAATCAATGATGAACGCCGCCATACGAGGATCGAGGGCCGCAGTATGCTCATCCAGCAGCAGCAGTTTACTTTCTGACAGCGTCGCCATCACCAGGCTTACCGCCTGACGCTGGCCACCCGACAACAAACCGATACTGTCACCCAAGCGATCCTCAAGCCCTAGCCCAAGGATACTGATGCGCTCCTGGAAGAGTTTGCGTCGTTTGGAGGACAACGAGAGATTCCAGCCACGGCGCTTGCCACGCATATAGGCCAAAGCCATATTCTCTTCGATGGTCAGCTCCCCGCACGTCCCCGCCAGCGGATCCTGAAACACCCGCGCACATTGTGTTGCACGCTGGGCAACTGTTTTTGATGTCACATCCAGTTCATCAATCACCACTTTGCCGCCAATCATTGGCGTTTCACCCGTTACCGCACCCAGCAGGGTCGATTTACCCGCTCCGTTTGAGCCAATCACGGTTAAAAACTGGTGTTCAGGTACGTTAAGTGAGACACCACGTAACGCCCGGTTTTCCAATATGGTACCCGGGTTAAAAGTGACCTCAATATTTTCCAACTGAATCATGCAACTTCTCCTGATTCTTTTCCCTGTTTGACAACACCAGCCTGAAAATCAGGCTTACCGCGCTTTTTTGCCTTGAGGTTTCCTTTTATCCTTGGTGCGATCAACGCTACGGCCACCAGAACCGCGGTAACTAAGTTCAGGTCTGATGCCTGTAAACCGAACATTCCGGTGCTAAGTGCAAACGCAACCGCCAGGCGGTACAGCACTGAGCCTACGATGACCGCCAGAACCGCCACCCAAATCTTGCGCCCCGGGATCAGCGTTTGGCCCAGTATCACCGCCGCCAGACCGACCACGATGGTGCCGACGCCGGAAGTGACGTCAGCAAAGCTGTTGGTTTGTGCAAACAGAGCGCCAGCAAAGCCGACAAAGGCGTTAGAGAGCGCCAAACCAAAATAGGTATAAAACGCGGTACTCGCCCCTTGGGCAGACACCATACGAGCATTCACCCCTGTGGCTCTCAGGCCAAGGCCAAAATCACTGTTCAGCAGACGCACCACCAACCAGGCAGAAATCAGCACCAAGACGCCCACCACAATCGGACGTACCAGCATCGAATCTCCCAGTGATTCAAATGGGGTCAAAATGGTGTCTTCACCGAGCAACGCCATATTCGGCCTACCCATGATCCGAATATTGATCGAGAACGCAGCGATCATGGTGAGAATTGATGCCAGCAGATGTAATATCCCACACCGAACCGCAAGAAACGCGGTCACCAAACCGGTTGCCCCACCAGCAAGGATCGCCATTCCTGTCGCTACCCAGGGGTTGATCCCGGCAACGATCGCCGTCGCGGCCACCGCGGCTCCCATTGGGAAACTGCCGTCAACACTCAAATCAGGAAAATCCAGTACGCGGAAAGTCAAATACACACCCAGCGCAACTAATCCATACAAAAGACCTATCTCAAGCGCACCAAAAAACGCAAAAGCAGACATAGGCAACTCCTTTTTCAGAGACAAAGAAACCAGTAAGCCCACGCCTACTGGTTTCAAACAGGATTACTTAACGCTGGTCGCGCGCGCTACAACCGATTCCGGCAGAGTAATGCCCAACATTTCCGCGGCTTTCGGATTGACAACCAGATCCGAACCCTTGGCCACTTTCACGTCCAACTGGCCCGGTTTCTGGCCTTCCAAGATCGCAGCGACGTAATCCGCTGTTTGTACACCGACCTGGTAGTAGTCAAACCCCAGACCAGCGATAGCCCCTTTCTCAACGTACGAGGTTGCGCCACCAAATACCGGCGTTTTTGCCTGATTCGCCGCGACGATCATCCCTTCAATCGCACTGGCAACCGTGTTGTCTGTTGGAGCATAAATGATGTCTGATTTAGCAGAGATGGCCTGAGTAGCCGACTGTACGTCGGCACTTTTCAGCGCCGTAGCCTCCACCACATCGATACCCTGCGCTTTGGCGCTTTCCTTCAGGAGTTCAACCAGAGTCACTGCATTGGCTTCACCCGGATTAAAAACCACGCCGATTGATTTCACGTTAGGCAACAATTCTTTAATCAGCTCCACGTGCTGAGCGATTGGAGACAAATCCGACAATCCGGTGACGTTCTTGCCAGGTTGCTCAAGTTGCTTCACCAATTTGGCACCGACGGGGTCGGTTACCGCAGTGAATACCACCGGGATATCACGCGTGGCAGAGACCAGAGCCTGAGCGGTCGGCGTAGCGATCCCCACCAATACGTCCGGGTTTTCTCCGACAAATTGACGAGCGATCTGCACAGCTATCGCCGGGTTGCCTTGAGCGGTCTTATAATCAAACTCCAGGTTTTTTCCTTCTTCATAACCTTTCGCTTTCAGACCATCGAGTAACCCCTGCCGGGCGGCGTCCAGGGCCGGGTGTTCAACAATCTGCGAAACCGCCACTTTCGCGGTTTTTGCCATGATACTGGTGGATGAGAGTAATGCGGCGCTTGCCAGAACGGCGGTAGCGATGACTTTGCCTGCCTTCATCTGAACTCCTTGATTTAAGCATGTGATAGTAGATGTTGTGTTGTTTTTGTTATCTGCACACTTTGTGTGCGTTTAACCAACATTATTACCAATAACTTAGGAGAATGGAAAGCAAGTTTTAACACCAAATTAACAAAAAAGAGAGGTGGGTGATTTTTTATTGCCCGAAGCCGCGTTCAGCGTGAATCAGAATGTTCCTTGGTGTGATGTCACGACGACAAAACTCGCTGATGTTCACCCTGTATCCCTGCTCACTCAGATAACTGGCTTTGTCCATCACCAGCCACATTTCCAGAGGGCGACGGAATATGTCCTGGATTAAGCTTAAGCGTTCCATATGCCAGAAGCGCCGCTCAGCTTGCTCGTGATAATACGCCCAATCGCAGTCTGGCAAAATCATCTGTTTCTGCTCCGCTGCCCAGCGGCAAAATACTTCAAATCCGTCGGCAAGCATCGACTTACGAATACTGGGTATGGGAAGGTATTGTTGCAAAGACAGCTCAGAGCGCAACAGCAAATCGAAACCAAGTCGATACACCATCTCCTGAAAGCGATGACGTCTGACCCGCTCGCCTCCGGTAACGGTTTCCTGAAGGGGGATTCTCAATTCCTGGCGGGTCAAAGCCAGTGATGAATTCTGTCCCAGCGAGGATAAAGGCCGATACGACTCCCCCTCAATCAGATGGTAGCAACACGGTGATAGGGTGATCGCCGGCAGACCAAAGCGCACCGATTTATGCATCAAAGCAACGTGTAAATCACCGCAAGCATGCAGTGCGACGGCATGTTGTCTCGCATTGAACACATCGTCCGACTCAACACCAAAAGCATCCCCCTGAACAAACTGCATTGGCAAGGCGCGCTTGTCTGCGTCACGTTGCCCAGATTCACACAGACAAGTCTGGAACTCGAAACTGGTGACATTCTGGCGACTCTGACTGGCTAATATGCGGCCGAGGAACCCTTTCCCCGCACACCACTCCAGCCATTCGCTGCCGGAATGCGCCTTCAGTGCCGCCTGACCCATCGCTAAAATTTGGGTCAGCTTACGGCCCGGAATACCGCTGTCGATACCGCGATCGAGTGACAACGTGGAGACATCTGCTGGTTCTAGCGCGACCGCTTCCGTAAGAACGTGAAGTTCAGGGAGGCACTGGGTCACCTTGGCCTGCAATGCCTGTGGTGACGATTTATAATACTCGACATCAGCCGGGCTCAACTGACCCAACCACTCAGACAATTGAGGGTATTGCGTTTGCCATGCAGGCTCTGCCTGTCGGCTGTGATGAAATGGCTCGAAGCGCCACAGTAGCTGGTAGTCTGTCAGTAGTTGATCTAGAACGTGAAATCTGGATAGCATACTTCCCCCTGAGTGCGCTGCATTGTAGGGGGAAGCATGAAGAAGTGGAAGTGTTATCGGACTGGCAGTTCGATGTCGCGGAACATCTCTTCGATTTCGGCGTTTGATTTGAGAGAGATCGCCTGTTCGACCACTGGTCGGGTCAAATGCGGCGCAAAACGCTCCATAAAATCGAACATGTAAGAACGCAGGAAAGTCCCGCGGCGAAAGCCAATACTGGTGGTACTGGCCCCAAAGATATGACTGGCATCAATTGCAACCAGATCAGAATCGTGCTGCTGATCAATCGCCATGCTGGCAATCACGCCGACACCGATTCCCATTCGGACGTAAGTCTTGATCACATCGGCATCGGTCGCGGTAAACACCACGCGTGGCGTCAGGCCGACTCGATTAAAGGCCGTATCCAGCTCCGAGCGTCCGGTAAAACCAAACACATAAGTGACTAAGGGGTACGCCGCCAGATCCTGAATGGTGACCTTCTCTTTCTGCGCCAGTGCGTGATCTTTTGGCACCACAATCGAACGATTCCAGTGATAGCAAGGCAACATGATCGCATCCTGGTACAGGTGCAACGCTTCGGTGGCAATCGCGAAATTGGCCGTTCCTTTGGCTATGGCTTCAGACATCTGGCTTGGAGTGCCCTGATGCATGTGTAAAGACACTTTCGGATAGCGGGCCGTAAACCCTTTGATCACTTCAGGCAGAGCATAGCGCGCCTGAGTATGCGTAGTAGAGATATTCAGCGTACCCATCTCTGGATGTGTGTGCTCACCCGCTACCGCTTTGATACTTTCAACCCGGGAGAGGATTTCCTGAGAAATACGGATAATATCTTCGCCTGCCGAGGTCACCTGAGTCAAATGCTTGCCACTGCGTTCAAAAATCTGAATACCCAACTCATCTTCAAGCAGGCGAACTTGCTTACTGATCCCAGGCTGAGAGGTGTACAGGCTTTCCGCCGTCGCTGATACATTGAGATTGTGATTGACTACTTCAACAATATACTTCAGTTGTTGTAATTTCATTATTGACCTCGTAACCCCTTCATCGGCCCCAGCCATTGCTCAAAACACTGCTATGCGACATAACATAAGCCACATAGTTTATAATTATTAGTTATAACGCTTAACGCTTCAAATTGATAGTAGAATTCGGACCAGAAAGGTAATTAAGCGCCGGGATTTTCTACGCTGAGAGCATTTTTTGCAATCCATAACTCATATTGGTGTTCTTTATTGAAATTTTCATTAATATTCAAAGTACCAACAGCGATAATACTAATTTGTTGTATTTAGGGTGCAGAGTATACGCGGAATCTTGTATCCTTAAACACAGGCCTTTGAACACAATAAAGATACCAAGTTTATGAATATAGGTTTAATCATTGCTCTCATCGCCATTTTGCTGGTTCTGGTGCTGGGTTATAACATCATGCTGCAGTACAAGCTCAAAGTGGAAACCGCACGCAAACAAGAGAGCGCACGATACGTTGCTATCATTGATGCAACAGAAGACCTGATCGGAAACGCGCACATCCTGCCATTCAGCAAAGATCTGCTGGTGTGTCTTAACAACCGCATTCTGGATGCGCTTGTCGCCATGTACGAGCTGGATCCGAAGAACAAACAGCTGGCGCAGCGCATCGATAACATGAAGCAGCAAATACAGCAGCTTAAAGACAACTATCAAGGCAATGAGTCCGCATCATTCAAAGTACCAAGCAGTGACAAGCAGGCGATTGTGATGTTGAAGCTGGTGAAACGTCTGCGCGACACCATTCGCTCCGAGCACAATAAAGGGCGTTTCGAAACGCAGGCATACGTGAATGAGAATGCGCGTCTGGAAACCATCCAAGTGCGCATCAATATTGAAAATGTGGTCAAACGCGCCAACGACGCAATGGTGAGAGGCCAGCCCGGTACCGCTTTGCAACTGTTGCGTAAAGGTCTGGATGTGCTCAGTACCAAAAATGACAACTATTCAACTCAGGCACGCGAAAAACTTCAGGCCATGCACGATGAACTGGAGCAACGTCGTCAGACGAAAAGTGCCGCTGAATTGCAAATGATGGAAGAGAAAGAACGCGAAGACGATATGGAAGCGCTCTTTGGCGAAAAGAAAAAGTGGTAATATACTCTCCACCAGAAGTGTCACAAAGACCGCTTGATTGCGGTCTTTTTTATTATTGTTAGCCCGAATTATGATAAATACACAAGCCATCCAGAACTTACTGGCCCCCATCTCTCAGTTTCTGCATTGCGAAACACCCGATGCCTGGGTGAACGAAGCCAAAAAAGCAGAAAACCTCAAAACCGTTCTGATCGACCACCTCTTGTGTGAGTTAAAAGCCGGTCAGTCAGCCATGTACCTGATCCGCAAATACGCAGTGGACAAAACCAGTGCTCACACGCTGTTGGACTGGTTCAAGCCTTATGAGGATTTCGCTTACCGTAAAAGTGGTTCTTTGGCGACGTTGAAAGGCAAAAGTACTGTATCCAAAACCATCATGGCGAAGTCAGACTCGCCATACAGTCAGGAACTGATTGATAAGATGGTGCTGTTGATCAAAGAAGAGCTGCATCACTTTTATCAGGTTCTTGAGATCATGGCAGAACGCGGTATCGTTTATGAACCAGTGACAGCCAGTCGCTATGCGAAAGGTCTCTTGTCACACATGGCCACACACGAGCCACAAACGCTGGTCGATAAATTGATCATTGGTGCTTACATTGAGGCTCGATCTTGTGAACGCTTTGCCAAACTGGCACCGCATATGGATGAGGACATTGGCCGCTTTTACGTGTCATTGCTACGTTCAGAGGCACGCCATTATCAGGATTATCTGACGCTGGCCGAAGAAATTGCAGGAAAAGACATCCGTGAACGAGTGACATTCTTTGGTGAGATAGAAGCACAGCTCATCTTGTCCAAAGATGATGATTTTAAGTTTCACAGTGGTGTGCCGACAGCAGCCTGAGTGATCAAAACATCACGATAGAGGCCAGCATATCGCTGGCCTTTGTGTGGTGCTAACTCAAACCAATGATGCGTTGATTTGAGCCAGTACGTCTGCCGGGTTGGCAGCCTGAGTGATCGGGCGACCAATCACCAAATAATCGGAACCCGCCGCTACGGCTTCCACTGGTGTCATCACTCTACGCTGATCCGCAGCTTCTGTACCTGCAGGACGAATACCAGGCGTCACCAATTTAAACGTCTGACCCAGAGAGGATTTCAGCATGCTGGATTCCTGCGCCGAGCATACAACCCCGTCCAAACCAGCGTTTTTGGTCAGTGTCGCCAGACGCATAACCTGCTCCTGGGGTGCCACATCCAAACCAATCCCTCTTAGATCCGATTGCTCCATACTGGTCAGAACCGTCACACCAATCAAAAGAGGCCGGTCTTTTCCATAAGGCTCAAGGATTTCTCTGGACGCCGTCATCATGCGTTCGCCACCGCTGGCATGCACGTTGACCATCCATACTCCCAATTCTGCCGCTGCGCGAACAGCCTTAGAACACGTGTTCGGGATATCGTGGAACTTGAGGTCCAGGAACACAGAAAAGCCTCTGCGGTGCAGCTCTTGGACGAAATCAGGACCAAACAACGTAAACATCTCTTTGCCAACCTTCAGACGACAAGTGCTTGGATCGATTCGGTCAACGAATGCCAATGCATCAGCCTGATTGTCATAATCCAGTGCAACGATAACTTTCTGGTCGATCATTTCATCTCCTATTTCTCTTTATTGAGCCTAAAAAAAGGCAGCGGGATCATCGCTGCCATTTGTGATTGGATGTCCAATCGTTCCAAATCTATTCACCGTCCAAACCACGAATCGGTTTGATACTGCCCCACCCTTTACAAGACGGACAATGCCAGTACATCGAATGCGTCGAGAAGCCACACTTACGGCAGCGGTAATGCGGTTTGACTTTCAACTGCTCACCAACCAGCTTCTGCAATGTACTCAGACTTTCTTTCGCACGACCCTCTTCGGCCTCCGCCAAATGGTAGTCCATCAGACGGTAGAAGCCTTTCATGGTCGGGTTCTTCACCAGTTGCCTTGTCAGCAGCTCCTGAGCGGCGCCAACCCCATCATGCTGAGCCACTAGCTGAGCTAACATCAGCTCAGCCGAGACGCCAGCCTTGTTGGCAATACACTGACGCAGAAACTCAACTAAGCCATCTTCCTGACCAATATGGTGATAGCATTCCGCCAGCGTCGGTAAAACCTCACCGATAAAATCGATATCCTGATCGATCACCTGTTCCATGTAGTCGATGGTTTTCTGGTAATCTTCGTTTTCCAGATACAACTTGCCCAGAGCGATACTCGCCCGAACACATTTAGGATCTTCGGTGAGGGCACGTTTGAAGTTCTGGATTGCTTTGGCATTGTTGCCGTCCGCTTTTTCAATCATCGCCAGTTCACACCAGAAATGCGCGATGGTACTTCGCATGCGCTTGCGACCCATTTTGACCAATAGGTGCGCGTAATGGATAGCTTTGGTCCATTCTCTGGTCTGTTGATAAATGGCCACTAATTGATGCAAAGCGGCTTCACGATGATCCGGTTCATCCACTAATTGTTCGAAGATTTTTTCTGCGCGATCCAGAAAACCTGACACCATATAGTCTTTGGCCAGCTGCTGAAGGGCGATGTTCTTCTGATCAACGGTCAGCCCAGAGCGGGAAATTAAGTTCTGGTGTATCCGGATGGCACGGTCAACCTCCCCGCGAGAGCGGAACAGATTCCCCAATGCCAGGTGGGTATCGATGGTTTCGTTATCAACCTGGAGCAGTTCGATAAAGTGATCGACTGCCTTATCCGATTGATCAGACAGCAGCAAATTCAGACCAGTAACATACTGGCGAGAAATTTGATTGGATTGTTTTTGCTTATCTTGTTGAGCACTGCGATTCCCCATATACCACCCGTAGGCAGCGGCAATCGGCAGCAACAAGAACAGTATTTCAAGCATTAATAAACAACCTACTCACTTACGCTTGGGGTTTGTTTTCAACCGACGTATCGTTGTCTTTACTGGTTTTTTTCAGCTGTCTGTTCAGTTTTCTCAGCTGTAACTGAGTTTTGAACTGCATACTGCCAAAAATAGCACCTGCAAGCGCAAAACCAACGACAAAGACAACACCCAGTAAGGTTGAAAGATGGAATTCACCCTGCGCGACCAGATAATTGAAAGTCACGACTTCCTGATTTTGAGAGCCTAGCGCGAGAGCAATAATAAATAGTAGGAGTACAACAATGATTTTTATAATTTTCATATTCCTTCACCGTATTGGATTTGGGCATGTCTGATTATGCAGTAAATCCCGCCAACACTCCATGGTTATGCTTAATAATGTGCTTATAAAAAAGCGGCATACGTAGACGTATGCCGCTTTTTTATAGTCTGCCGGGGAATTACAGGTCTGAGTTGACACGCTCGCGCAATTCTTTACCTGGTTTAAAGTGAGGAACGTATTTACCTTCCAGCTCCACTTTTTCGCCGGTTTTCGGGTTACGGCCAACACGAGGCTCACGGTAGTGCAGTGAGAAACTGCCAAAACCACGGATCTCGATGCGATCGCCATTTTCCAGAGTCGTAGCCATATGCTCCAGAATGTCTTTTACAGCATCTTCAACCTCTTTTGCCGAAAGATGTGTCTGCTCTGCGCACAACCTTTCAATCAGTTCAGACTTAGTCATAGTTCCCCTCTTCTCGCATCAATTTTTCAGTCATTATAGTCAGGAATTTCAGTTCCAACAAACACTTGCTTAGATTATAGCTGAAAATTCACACATCTACTTAGCGGTTAAATAAACTATAGACTAAGTTCCTGTGGCAGATGATAGGTTGACTTATAACGACGCAAGACAAATTGCACTTTTTACGGACAAAAAAAAAGGAGCCCAATGGGCTCCTTTTTTATAAGACGAGAATTATTCGCCTTTAGCAGCTTTGAACGCGTCAGCCATAGCGTTACCGAATGCACCTTCATCTTGCTTGTTGATAGATGCCATTGCTTCTTGCTCTTCAGCTTCGTCTTTAGCTTTGATAGACAAGTTGATTACGCGGTTCTTACGGTCAACACCGGTGAACTTCGCTTCAACACTGTCACCAGCGCTCAGGATCAGAGATGCGTCTTCTACGCGGTCACGAGCAACTTCAGAAGCGCGGATGTAACCTTCTACGCCTTCTTCCAGCTCAACAGTAGCGCCTTTAGCGTCAACGGCTGTAACAGTACCGTTAACTAGAGTGCCTTTCTTGTTGTCTGCAACGTAAGCGTTGAATGGGTCATTTTCCATTTGCTTAACGCCCAGAGAAATGCGCTCACGCTCTGCATCTACAGCTAGAACAACTGCAGAGATTTCGTCGCCTTTCTTGTATTCACGTACTGCTTCTTCACCTGGAACGTTCCAAGAGATATCAGACAGGTGAACCAGACCGTCGATGCCGCCGTCAAGACCGATGAAGATACCGAAGTCAGTGATAGACTTGATCTTACCAGTTACTTTATCGCCTTTAGCTTGCGCTTCAGCGAAAGACTGCCATGGGTTAGCTTTACACTGTTTCAGGCCTAGAGAAATACGACGACGTTCTTCGTCGATTTCAAGAACCATAACCTCAACTTCGTCGCCTACATTAACAACTTTAGATGGGTGAATGTTCTTGTTAGTCCAGTCCATTTCAGAAACGTGTACCAGACCTTCAACGCCTTCTTCGATTTCAACGAAGCAGCCGTAGTCAGTCAGGTTAGTTACGCGGCCAGTCAGTTTGTGACCTTCTGGGTAACGCTTAGCGATTGCTACCCATGGATCTTCACCCAGTTGTTTCAGACCTAGAGATACACGAGTACGCTCACGGTCGAACTTCAGAACTTTAACAGTGATTTCATCACCAACGTTAACGATTTCTGATGGGTGCTTAACGCGTTTCCAAGCCATGTCAGTGATGTGCAGAAGACCGTCTACACCACCTAGGTCTACGAACGCACCGTAGTCAGTCAGGTTCTTAACGATACCTTTAACTTCGCTACCTTCTTGTAGAGTTTCCAACAGCTCATCACGCTCAACGCTGTTTTCAGATTCGATAACTGCGCGGCGAGAAACAACTACGTTGTTACGCTTCTGGTCTAGCTTGATTACTTTGAACTCTAGCTCTTTGTTTTCCAGGTGAGCAGTGTCGCGGATTGGACGTACGTCTACCAGAGAGCCAGGAAGGAAAGCACGGATACCGTTTAGTTCAACAGTGAAACCGCCTTTAACTTTACCGTTGATGATACCAACAACAGTTTCAGCTTCTTCGTAAGCTTTCTCAAGAACGATCCAAGCTTCGTGACGCTTAGCTTTCTCACGAGAAAGTTGAGTTTCACCGAAACCATCTTCAACAGCGTCTAGAGCTACGTCTACTTCAGCACCAACTTCAACTTCAAGCTCGCCAGCAGCGTTCTTGAACTGTTCAGCAGGGATAGCAGATTCAGACTTAAGACCAGCATCAACAAGAACGAAACCGTTCTCGATAGCTACTACAGTACCTTTAACGATGCTGCCTTGTTGGAATTCTGTTTCGTTTAGAAACTCTTCAAAGAGTTGAGCAAAAGATTCAGTCATTTAATTAATCTTCAATAAAGTAAACGTCCACGGGTATCCTACCTCATGGGGTTATTAACTTCGCCAGTCATCATCCATGCGACCGACGCTCTCAGCTTGATGAACTCGTTATTCAGCAAGCTTTGATTCGATATAGTTTAGTGCCTTTTCTACCACTTCGTCGATACTCATTGCAGTAGAATCCAGCAAAAGCGCATCCTCTGCAGGGCGCAATGGCGCCACCGGGCGGTTACGATCGCGATCGTCACGCTCTTGGATCTCGCTCAAAAGGTCGTCAAATCTAACATCTAAGCCCTTGCCTTGCAACTGTTTCAGGCGGCGCTGGGCACGCTCTTCGGCACTGGCATCTAAAAAGATTTTGACTTCAGCTTGCGGGAAGACGACGGTCCCCATATCTCTGCCATCAGCCACCAGACCTTTGCCGTCTGCAAACGCGCGTTGACGACGCAACAAAGCTTCACGCACTCGTGGCAACGCTGCCACTTTCGACGCGGCCATCCCCGTTTCTTCTTTGCGCAGCTCTCTGGAAACGTCCTCGCCTTCCAGAATCACTCTGACCAAATCTCCTTCGGCAATGAACTGGACATCCAGATGTGTCGCCAGGGGCACGAGCGCGTCCTCTGATTCTGTGTCCACGCCATGGTGAATGGCTGCCAGTGCGAGAACCCGATAGATCGCCCCGGAATCAAGAAGGTGAAAACCCAGCTTATCAGCCAACTGCATACAAAGCGTGCCTTTACCAGCACCACTTGGTCCATCAACGGTAATAACCGGTGTTTGAGAGGACATGTCTTACTCCATTTTGATTCTAAACCAAGTCAGAAAACTCTTGGTTTTTGACGGCACAGAATTATAAAGGGATTACCTAAGAGGTGCTAGCCGGGATCGGACAAAAGCCCATTTTTTAACGGACACGAGTCACACTTGACCGTGTCCATACTTTTACAGCTGAATTCGTGCGCGATTTTTTTCCACTAAGGCCGGGCCAATGCCTTTCACTTCTGCCAACTGTTCGGCTGACTGAAAGCCTCCATTTTGTTCCCGGTAGTCGACAATGGCCTGTGCTTTCTTCAGACCGACACCACTGAGCAACGTCGCCAGTTCTTCCGCACTGGCGGTGTTTACATTCACCGTAATTTCAATCCCTTCATACTTTTCCACCGAATCTGCGGCCTGCACCGATGCAACAGGCAACAGCAAGGCAAATAACGCTGTTGCCATCCATTTTTTCACTGACATGAGAGTTCCTCGTTTGATTGTTAACCGAAGACACAAACTAAAGTATCCTGTATCGCATCGCATTGCGGACTAAGGAAAAATAAAACGGGCTGCAAATGCAGCCCGTCTTTGTCTCATTGTCAGTTGCATGAAAACTGCTTACTGACTCACAGAGTAGTACTCAATGTCGGTGTTGGCGCGCAAGATACTCAGCACACCCGACAAATCTTTTTGCGAGTTCAACTGCGTCAGTTGAGTACCGATTTGTTGGTTGTACTGAGGATCAATGTCCGCTTCAACCTTCTCAAGCTGCACAACCGCAATGTCACCGTTCATCTCTTTTGCCTGTGCATACACTGGCTTACCGTCCTGAGGTTTGGCCATCGCATAAACCGTGTTGGCCAGCGGCGAACTGCGGTCAATTTTCTCTAGTTCACCAAACGCCAGATTGTTCTGAGACAACAACTCCTGCTTACCGACTTTCAGCTCAGCCACCAACTGCTCAGCCAGTTCAAGCGCTTGTTGCTCGCCTTTCACCTTAGACAGTTGGGTCACGACCTGCTCTTTCACGTCTTCCAAAGGCAGAACCGTTTCAGGACGAGAGTCGTCGACTCGTACCACAACAACGTGTTCAGGTGCCACTTCGATGACTTCAGAGTTCATGCCGTCTTCTTTCACTTCAGGCGACGTGATTGCCTGCATTACCGACTGATTTTTCAGTACATCAGGTGCGTCTTGCTGAGAAATAAAGTCCGTGGTGTGAACCGTTTGACCCACCGCTTTCGCCGCATCATCCAAAGAATCGGAAGATTCAAACGCCACTTTCTCAAGCGTGGTCTGCAGGTCATAGAATTCATTGACCGCTATCTGATCTTTCAACTCTTGTTTTATTGATGCCGCGACTTCCGAGTATGGTTTGGCGACGGCGTCTTTCACATCATCCAGCTTGATGATGTGGAAACCAAAGTCTGATTTAACCACGCCACTCATATCACCAGGATTCTTAAGACCAAATGCCGCCAGTTCAAATGCAGGATCCATGACGCCTTGTTCAATCCACCCCAATGAGCCGCCAGATTCCGCACTGCCGATGTCTTCCGATTGTTCCTTTGCTACCTCAGAGAAATCCGCACCACCTTTCAGCTCAGCCAGAACAGCGTCAGCCTTTTTCTCATCTTTGATCAGAATATGGCTGACTTTACGCTGAGCCTGCGAAGAGTATTTATCTAAATGCTCGTTGTAGTAGCTATGCGCTTCCTCATCTGAAACCTTCAGCTTGTCTTTCATTTGTTGAGCTGACAGTTCAATGTAGGCAATTTTGTACTGTTCCGGACGCGTGAAACGCTCAGGGTTTTGTTGGTAATATTCCTGAATTTCTTCATCCGTCAGTTGTACTTTGTCTGCAAAGTCGCTCAAAGACAATGTCAGTTTACGAATATCACGCGTCTGAGTGATCAATTTGCTCTGCGCTTCCACTTCACCTTTGAGAGAGAAATCACTGCCCTGAATTGCCGTTAGTAACTGGTTACGGACAAGATCACGACGCAGGTACTCAGCAAAGCTATCTGGCGAGAAACCTGCGCGGCGCAATGCAGCCTGATAAATTTCCTGATCAAATTGACCATCACTCTGAAACTGAGGCATTTCCAGGATCATCTGACGGACTTGATCGTCGCTAACGCGCAGACCCAACGACTCTGCGTGCTGTTCCAACAGCACGTCGTTGATCATGCGATCCAGTACAGATTTACGGAATGACTGAACATAACCTGGATCAGATAAAAGGGTTGAGAAGTAATCACCCAGTTGAGCCTGCATACGATTACGCTCGTTTTGATAAGCTTGCTCGAACTCGCCGCGACCAATTTCGGTACTGCCGACTTTGGCTGCTGCATTACTGCTACCGCTGACCAGGTAGCTACCTACACCCGCGAAAACAAAGGAAAGGATGATTAGTCCAAGTATAATTTTTACCGCGATGCTATTCACGCCTTCGCGTAATCGCTCCATCATAGTCTATCTGCTCTCCAGAAATGAAGTTTGCTACTTCAACGTCAAAATTTAATAGCGCGATGATATCAGAAAAAGAAATGCGCATCAGTAGGATGCGCATAAATTAAAAAGGTTCGAATTAATTTGCAGTTAGCCGCAAATTTCGAAATCAGGCTTAGTTACAAGCGTCTTTCAGAGCTTTGCCTGCTTTGAAGCCAGGTACTTTAGCTTCTGCGATTTGGATTTCTTCGCCAGTTTTTGGGTTACGACCAGTACGTGCAGCACGAGTGCGAACACTGAAAGTACCGAAGCCAACCAGAGCCACTTGATCGCCAGTCTGCAGCGTATCGCTTACTGCATCAATGAATGCATCCAGCGCACGGCCTGCTGATGCTTTTGAGATATCTGCACTTGAAGCGATTTTTTCTACTAATTGTGTTTTATTCACTGTGATTCCCCTTTGCGCTACCTTAGTATTTTTATGGGTAGCATATTCGTTCCATTAAGTTTCAAATTTAGCCGGAGGCCCCGTTCCAAAAGGCTTTCCAGCTATGTTGGTAACGTTAGCGTCCAAAAAAAACGCTGACAAGCCTTTTTCGGCCTATCAGCGCAATCTTTTACTTATTTTTGCTGCACATCACTATTTTTTAACGTTAAATTCGACACCTGACGGGTCTCGCTCTAGCGCAACTTTGAGAACTTCATCAATCCACTGGACAGGGATCACGGTCAGGTCAGCAATCACGTTGTCCGGAATTTCTTCCAGATCGCGTTCGTTATCCTTAGGAATCAGCACCGTTTTAATGCCACCACGGTGTGCTGCCAACAGTTTTTCTTTCAAACCACCGATAGGCAGCACTTCACCACGCAATGTGATCTCACCTGTCATCGCAACGTCCGCTTTGACCGGGTTGCCTGTCAAGCTGGAGACCAGAGCGGTGCACATGGCGATACCCGCACTTGGCCCGTCTTTTGGTGTCGCCCCTTCCGGAACGTGCACGTGGATGTCTTTCTTCTCATAGAAGTCGTTATTGATGCCCAGCGCATCAGCACGAGAGCGAACCACTGTCATTGCAGCCTGAATCGACTCCTGCATCACATCACCCAGGGAGCCGGTTTGCGTCAGCTTACCTTTACCCGGCATTGACTGAGTTTCAATCGTCAGCAGATCGCCACCAACTTCCGTCCATGCCAGACCAATCACCTGACCAATACGGTTCATATCATCGGCTTTGCCGTAGTCATGACGTTGCACACCCAAATAATCTTTCAGGTTGTCCATCGTGACGGTCACCGACTTGATGTCGTTGTCCAGCAAAATATTCTTCACCGCTTTGCGACAGATCTTGGAGATTTCACGCTCCAGGTTACGCACGCCCGCTTCACGGGTGTAGTAACGGATGATACCGATGATCGCCGAATCAGCAATTTCAATTTCGTGCGGTTTCAGGCCGTTGCGCTTCACCTGCTTTTCAACCAAGTGACGCTTAGCGATATTGAGTTTTTCATCTTCGGTATACCCCGACAGACGAATCACTTCCATACGGTCTAGCAGCGGCCCTGGAATGTTCATTGAGTTCGATGTCGCAACAAACATCACATCCGACAGATCGTAATCAACTTCCAGATAATGGTCGTTGAACGAGTTGTTCTGTTCTGGATCCAGTACCTCAAGTAAGGCCGAAGCCGGGTCGCCACGCATGTCTGATGACATCTTGTCGATTTCATCCAGCAGGAACAACGGGTTCCGAACCCCTACTTTGGACATTTTCTGAATCAGTTTACCTGGCAGAGAACCAATGTAAGTGCGGCGGTGACCACGGATCTCCGCTTCATCACGAACCCCACCCAGAGCCATGCGCACATATTTGCGCCCAGTAGCAGCTGCAATCGAACGACCTAATGAGGTTTTACCCACCCCCGGAGGCCCTACCAGGCACAGAATTGGACCTTTCAGTTTGTTGATCCGGTTCTGCACGGCGAGATACTCAAGGATACGTTCTTTCACGCGCTCCAGGCCGTAGTGGTCTTCGTTCAGGATCTCTTCCGCTTTCGCCAGATTCTTTTTCACCTTAGAACGTTTATTCCACGGCACGCTGACCATCCAATCGATGTAGCTGCGTACCACAGTGGCCTCCGCTGACATCGGGGACATCATCTTCAGCTTTTGCAGTTCCTGCTCAGTTTTTTCGCGCGCTTCCTGAGGCATTTTTGCCTCTTCAATCTTTTGCTTCAGCGCTTCAAACTCGTCCGGCGCGTCATCCATTTCACCCAGTTCTTTCTGGATGGCTTTCATCTGCTCGTTGAGGTAGTACTCGCGCTGAGATTTTTCCATCTGCTTTTTAACGCGGCTGCGAATGCGCTTTTCGACTTGCAGCAGGTCGATTTCTGACTCCATCTGCCCCATCAAAAATTCAAGACGCTCAGTCACATCCAGAATTTCCAATACTTGCTGCTTGTCGTTCAGTTTCAGCGGCATATGAGCGGCAATAGTGTCTGCCAGGCGAGCCGCTTCATCGATGCCATTCAGCGACGTCAGTACCTCAGGTGGAATCTTTTTGTTCAGTTTGATGAAACCTTCAAACTGATTGATTGCGCTACGAACGATGACTTCTTGTTCTTTCTCGTCTAATTCAGGCGTCTGCAGGTATTCTGCATCGGCAAGAAAGAAATCGTCTTGGGTAATGGAGTGGATCTTGGCACGCTGCTGGCCTTCAACCAGCACTTTTACAGTACCGTCTGGCAGTTTCAGTAACTGCAGAATGGTCGCCACTGTCCCTACTTCAAATAGGTCCTCAACTGTTGGCTCATCGGTTTCTGCCTGCTTTTGTGCAACCAGTAACACTTGCTTGTTGTTATCCATCGCTGCTTCCAGGCAGCTGATTGATTTTTCACGGCCAACAAACAAAGGAATAACCATATGCGGGTAAACGACCACATCGCGCAGTGGCAGCACGGGGATCTCGATACGCTCGGAACGTTCCAAGTTCATATAATTCTCTCTTCCGCTATCACGTTTTAACTCTGACTGTTATGCAGTATATGGGGCCTAATTTGTTGGATTCAATGAAAGAATAAAAAAAAGGAGGCAATAATTGCCTCCTGTTTTATTTTGCTGTTTTGTTACTCAGCGCCAGCAGCTTGGTTGTCTGAGTTGGTGTAAATCAACAGCGGTTCAGACTCGCCATTGATCACCGATTCATCAATCACGACTTTGCTCACGTCAGTAGAAGACGGTAGCTCGTACATGGTTTCCAGCAGCACGCTTTCCAGAATAGAACGCAGACCACGAGCACCCGTTTTACGCTCCATCGCTTTCTTCGCGATCGCACTGAGCGCATCTTCACGGAACTCAAGCTCAACCTCTTCCAGATCGAACAAGGCAGCATACTGTTTCGTCAGTGCATTCTTTGGTTCACGCAGGATTTGGATTAGCGCGTCTTCGTCCAACTCTGTCAGTGTTGTTGTCACTGGCAGACGACCGATGAACTCAGGAATCAAACCGTATTTCACCAGGTCTTCAGGTTCTACCTGAGTGAACAGCTCACCGACAGTTTTGCTTTCGTCTTTCGAGCGCACTTCCGCACCAAACCCGATACCGGTTCCTTTGGCAACACGTTGTTCAATCACCTTATCCAAGCCGGCAAATGCGCCGCCACAGATGAACAGGATCTTGGACGTGTCCACTTGCAGGAACTCCTGCTGAGGATGTTTGCGCCCGCCCTGAGGAGGAACAGAAGCAACCGTACCTTCGATCAATTTCAGCAGCGCCTGCTGCACACCTTCACCCGAAACGTCGCGTGTGATAGATGGATTTTCTGCTTTACGGGAAATCTTATCGATTTCGTCGATGTAAACAATGCCACGTTCAGCTTTTGCTACATCGTAATCGCATTTTTGCAGCAGCTTTTGGATGATGTTTTCAACATCTTCACCCACATACCCCGCTTCAGTCAGCGTGGTTGCGTCCGCCATAGTAAATGGTACATCCAGGAAACGCGCCAGCGTTTCTGCAAGCAGCGTTTTACCGCTACCTGTCGGACCAATCAACAGGATGTTACTTTTACCCAGTTCCACCCCTTCACTGGTGGTGTCACCGTTACGTAAACGCTTGTAGTGGTTATATACCGCAACAGCGAGCACTTTCTTCGCGTAATCTTGGCCAATCACATAATCATCAAGGTGTTCACGAATCTGCTTTGGCGTAGGTAACGCCTCCGACTGTTTCTTAGGCAGAACATCTTTGATTTCTTCACGAATAATGTCGTTACAAAGATCGACACACTCGTCACAAATGTAAACCGATGGGCCTGCGATTAGCTTGCGAACTTCGTGCTGGCTTTTGCCACAGAAAGAACAGTAAAGCAGTTTACTACTACCGCTCTCTTTGCTTTTGTCTGTCATTCGCTAACCTCTTAGCCTTTACTCATAATGTTTGAGTGTATATCAAATTAAGCCGAATTGCGTTACTCAATCGCCGCTTGTGTGTTACTCGCCACGATGGGTTAGCACTGCGTCAACCAGACCATAGTCAACCGCTTGCTGAGCTGACATAAAGTTATCACGATCGGTATCACGCTCAATCACTTCCAGTGGTTGACCAGTGTGGTCAGCCAGCAGCGTATTCAGCTTCTGTTTAATGCTCAGGATTTCTTGCGCATGGATCTGAATATCCGATGCCTGCCCCTGGAAGCCACCCAGCGGTTGGTGAATCATAACACGCGAGTTCGGCAGCACATAACGTTTACCTGGCGCACCGCCAGCCAGCAAGAACGCGCCCATTGAGCAGGCCTGACCGATACACAGGGTGCTGACGTTTGGTTTGATGAACTGCATGGTGTCGTAGATAGACATGCCTGCAGTCACACTGCCACCAGGTGAGTTGATGTACAGGAAGATATCTTTGTCAGGATTCTCCGACTCCAGGAAAAGCAGCTGAGCCACGACAAGGTTAGCCATGTGGTCTTCTACCTGACCCGTAAGGAAAATCACGCGATCTTTCAGCAGACGAGAATAGATATCGTAAGAGCGCTCGCCGCGGGAAGTCTGTTCAACCACCATAGGTACCAGTGCGTCCAGAATTGGCGACATTGCATTTTTTTCTTGGTAGCTCATATTCTTATGTCCCTAAAATAAATGGCCCGGATGATGTATATCATACGGACCATTGTTAGCAGAATAGTTAACTCATAGTCAACCTTCTACGCAAGATATTGCCTATTAAGCAGCAGGTTGATTCATCAGCTCGTTAAAGCCAACTTGTTTTTCAGTCACCTGTGCTTTAGCGATGATAGCGTCAATTGCTTGCTCTTCCAGAGCAACGTTGCGCATGTTGTTCATCATTTGCTCGTTCTGCTCGTAGTAAGAGATCACTTCTGATGGATCTTCGTACGCTGTTGCCATCTCTTCGATCAGTGCTTTCACTTTGTCTTCGTCAGCTTTCAGCTCTTCAGACTTGATCACTTCACCCAGTAGCAGACCCACAACAACGCGACGTTTTGCTTGCTCTTCGAACAGCTCACGTGGAAGCTGGTTTGCTGCTTCTACGTTGCCACCGAAACGCTGAGCTGCCTGTTGACGAAGGACGTTGATTTCCTGGTCGATCAGTGCTGCTGGTACGTCGATTTCGTTTTCTTTAACTAGACCGTCGATAGCCTGTTCTTTGATGCGGTTCTTCACAGCTTGCTTCAGTTCGCGCTCCATGTTCTTACGAACTTCCGCTTTAAGCGCGTCAATGCCGCCTTCTGCAACACCGAACTTAGACACGAACTCATCGTTCAGTTCTGGTAGCTCGCGAGCTTCAACTTTGTTCACTTTGATGGCGAACTTCGCTGCTTTACCTTTCAGGTTTTCAGCGTGGTAATCTTCTGGGAAAGTCACGTCGATTTCGAATTCCATACCCGCAGTTTTACCTGTGATACCGTCTTCAAAACCAGGAATCATGCGACCTGCGCCCATTTCCAGAGGGAAGTTCTCAGCTTTACCGCCTTCGAATTCTTCACCGCCGATAGAACCAACGAAATCGATCGTTGCACGAGTGCCTTCTTCAGCCGCTGTGTCAACTTCTTTCCAAGTTGCCTGTTGCTTACGCAGAGTTTCGATCATCTCATCGACATCTGCATCGTTAACTTCTGTTACTGGCTTTTCAACCGTGATGCTTTCCAGACCTTTCAGTTCCACTTCTGGGTAAACTTCGAAAGTCGCAGCGAAAACCAGGTCTTTACCTTCTTCGTTTTCTACCGGTGCGAAAGTTGGAGCGCCAGCTGGGTTGATTTTCTCTTTCACGATCGCTTCGATGAAGTGACGTTGCATAACTTCACCCATCACGTCTTGACGTACTGCTTTGCCGTACATCTTCGCAACCATTTTCATTGGCACTTTGCCTTTGCGGAAACCATCGAAACGACGGTTTTTCGCGATGTTGCGTAGTTCAGCTGTCACTGCATCTTCGATGTTTGCAGCAGGAACAGTAATATTCAGACGGCGCTCTAGGCCTTCTAGCGTTTCAACAGTAACTTGCATTATATATAAACCTCAAAACAGGCCCAGCCAGGCTGAGCGTATGAGTTGGTGACTCACCAACTGCATCCTTGTCAAGTGCCGCTTGGCACTCATTTAAACTTGAGAATCGGTGTCAGCCGGAGCTGACGCCGGACTAATCAGCGATATCTTTCTATTTCTGCCGGCCTTGCCAGGAGAAAAAGGTATCTCCGATTAGTCTCAGGACAAAACGATTTTTAGACGCAGCATTCTAACGACCATAAACAGGCCTGTCGAGCTAATCCCTGATATCGTTACGCCATTGTTCTAAATTCCCGCACATTTGCCCTAAAATCGAACAAACGCTGAAAATCTTCGTTTGAAATGGGGACAATAATGGCTTTTTCAAGGGAATCGAGGCTTTTTTTCGTTAAATAACTTAAAAAGAGATCTCGCTCCTGTTTTACCCCGCAGAATCGCTATCTTTTTGAACACCTCATTCGCAATTCGCTTTACCTTATATACCAAGGGCCTGCGGTTGATTTCGCGTCATTCTTGCACGAGCAATTCACCAGGCCTGCTGAATGGATTTCGTTGTTTCAGGAAAGGAAGTCATGCTGCGAATTCGACGAGCCAGCCTGATATTGCTGGTTGTATTTCTCCTGCTGGCCACCAGCGGCGCCCAACTCGTGTGGCGCTACAGTTACCAGAATCTGCTGGCCGAACATCAGGCTCAGCTGGATCGTTTTGCCAGCCATATTGCCACCAAGCTCGACAAATACGCTCACTTACCCCGGTTGTTGTCGAAAGACAAAGAACTGGTCGACGCATTGTTGCAACCGGACAACCCCGCTCAGATCGAAGTGACCAACCGTTATCTGGAACAAGTCAATGATGTCATTCAAGCTTCAGATAGCTATCTGCTCGACGCAAACGGAACCACCATCGCAGCCAGTAATTGGAATCTCGACCGCTCCTTTCTGGGACGTAACTTCGCCTGGCGGCCCTACTTCAATATCGCCATGCAGGGCACTCGTAGCCAGTATTTCGCTTTGGGTTCGACTTCGGGACAACGGGGATACTACTACTCTTACCCTGTGGTGTATGCAGCGGAAATTATTGGCGTGGTAGTGGTTAAAATGGACTTGTCCGCCATTGAAGAAAACTGGGAAAGCAAAGACAGCACCTTCGTTGCCACCGACCCCAATCAAGTCGTTTTCATGTCCAGTAACCCGAAGTGGCTGTTCAAAAGCCTCATTACGTTATCTGAAGCCCAGCGCTCGACGATCACCAACAGCCGCCAGTACCTGGATACGCCTATCCGTTCGCTTGGCCTGAATGGCGATCTGAGTCACTCCCCGACAGAACTGAAAAACCCAAGGCGCGGCGGACTGGCGGGAGACTTTATCGTTTCATCACGCCCCCTGAGCCAGCTGTCACTCAATATCCGAGTTCTGTCACCCAAAGTCACGCTATTCTGGCAAAGTCTCGGCTTTGTGGTGATTCTCAGTCTGGTGTTTGCGATCATCTATCTGGTCATGCTGCTGATCCACAACCGGCAACTGAAACACCGTCAATTGGAGCAGATTCAGTCTGAAGCCAAACAGAAGCTGGAGTACCTGGTGATGGAGCGCACCGCCAAGCTGCACGCAGAAATTGATGAACGCAGCCGAACTGAGGAAGCGCTGTGCCAGACACAGGCCGAACTGATTCAAGCCGCTAAGCTCGCCGTGCTGGGACAGATGTCAGCCAGTATCAGCCACGAACTGAATAACCCGTTGGCAGCCATTCGCAGCTTTGCTGACAATGGACGACGCTACCTGAACAAAGAAAACTACCCGAAGGTGGATGACAATCTGGCACGGATCGCGTCTCTGACCGAGCGCATGGCTAAGATCAGTGAGCAGTTAAAATCATTCGCTCGCAAATCTGACAGCAGTGAACGGATCGTAACCCGCCTGCATCCGGTTATTCAGTCCACTCGCGAGTTGCTAGAAGCACAACTTAAGGCTCACCAGGTCACGCTGGAGATCAACAGCGACGATCTCGTCGAAGTGGAAATCAACCCTATCCAGCTTGAACAGGTCTTGATTAATCTGCTGACCAACTCGGTTCAGGCATTAGAAGAGCAGCCGCAACGTTTGATTCGCCTTTCGGTCAACGTTCACGCAGACTGCCTTCTGATCCATATTGATGATAACGGGCCCGGGCTGAGTCAAGAACAACAAAATCAGCTGTTTGAACCGTTTTATACCACGAAAAAGAACGGCCTCGGTTTAGGGCTGTCGATTTCACAACAAATTATCAAAGCCATGAACGGTCAGCTCACGGTCTCTCGGTCGCCATTAAACGGAGCCCGCTTTACCATTCAACTGCCGCTGCCTATACAAGGATGAATCAATGCACGATGTATTTTTCATTGATGACGAACATGACATTCGCGAAGCCATCGCACAAAGCTTCGAACTGGAAGAGATTGAGGCGCAGTTTTTTGCCAGTGCCGAAGAGGCATTGCTGGCCGCCAAAGCCGATACGCTGCCTAAAGTGGTCGTGACCGATATTTGCCTACCGGGCTTGTCGGGCGAAAACCTGCTTCAAACAGTCCTCAATCAGGATCCGGAAGTGCCAGTGATTCTGATCACCGGTCACGGCGACATTTCCATGGCCGTCAGCGCGATGCATAACGGCGCGTATGATTTCATCGAAAAACCGTTTTCACCGGATCGGCTGGTAGAAACAGTGCGGCGCGCCATCGATAAGCGCAACCTAACCCTAGAAAACCAAGCGCTGAAGCGCAGCTTAAAAGCCAGTCAGACGCTGGGGCCACGCATCATCGGCGACACCCAGTGTATCCGTGATCTGCGTGACACCATCACGCAGATAGCCGATACCGATGCCGATATTCTGTTGTTTGGGGAAACCGGCACCGGCAAAGAGCTGATTGCCCGCTCCTTACATGAACAGAGTGTGCGACGCGAACAGAACTTTGTGGCCGTCAACTGTGGCGCCGTCCCGGAAAACCTGATTGAAAGCGAGCTGTTTGGCCATGAAAAAGGGGCGTTCACTGGCGCGGATGCCCAGCGCATTGGTAAATTTGAACATGCGCAAAATGGCACACTATTTCTGGATGAAATTGAATCGATGCCAATGCAGGCACAAATCCGTCTGCTGCGCGTGTTGCAAGAGCGCGTTTTTGAGCGCATCGGCTCTAACACACTGCTGCCACTCAATATTCGCGTCATTGCGGCGACAAAGGTTGATCTCAGACAGGCCGCCGCAGACGGTACGTTCCGGCAGGATCTGTATTACCGCTTGAACATCGTCACACTCGACTTGCCGCCACTTCGTGAACGCAAAGATGATATTCCCGCCTTGTTCCATCATTTTTTACTGGTTGCTGCCGCCCGATACGGCAAGGCCGCCAATGCTTTGCCCGAGCATGATTTGCAGCAGTTGCTCAGTCACGACTGGCCGGGTAATGTCCGTGAGCTGCGCAACGCCGCCGAACGATTCGTACTTTTAGGCAAACTGACGCAATTGGGTGATGTACCTGCTTCAGTACCATCGTCGAGCCTGGCAGAGCAGGTCGCGGAATTTGAAAAGGCGGCAATTGAGCGCGCACTGATCGAGTGTGGTGGCAGTATCAAGCAGACGATGGAAAAACTGAACATCCCACGAAAAACGCTCTACGACAAAATGCAAAAGTATCAAATCGAAAAAGAGGCGTACAAAAACTAACCAGACAAAACCATGCACCCACACGTTTCATTTTTGAGACAAGATACATTTTACCTCTTTGTACTGTGACACCCATCGCCTGCTTAGCCATACTAAGCGCAGGTTATTGGGTTTATCGGATGCGTATGGGCGAAAAAGTAAAAGTGCCGAACATCAGCGACACGGTGCTGATTGACGGAGTGTATCGCTGCGAACAACGTTCTGGCCAGGACAGGCGGAGGAACAAGCGTAAGTATCAATTTTACGAGCGCAGATTCACCCGTGACCCACGCGCAGGCTCAGGTACAAAAATAAACGAGGAGGTTTAACCCTCCTCGTTTTTTTGCCTGATGTTATTTAGTGATGATTTCCGGTCCCATCAGAGAAGTCGGTAACCAAGTTGAAACCCAAGGCACATACGTCACGATGATCAGGAACAGGAACATCACCGCCACCCATGGCAACGCCGCCTTCACCACACTCATCATCGACATTTTCGCCACCCCGGCGGTCACAAACAGGTTTAATCCCACAGGCGGTGTGATCATTCCGATTTCCATGTTCACCACCATGATGATACCGAGGTGAATCGGATCGATACCGAGTGCAATCGCTATCGGGAACACCAACGGTGCCACGATGATCAGCAAGCCAGACGGCTCCATAAACTGACCGCCGATCAACAGCAAGACGTTGACAACAATCAGGAAGGTGATCGGTCCCAAACCCGCAGACAACATGGACTCTGTGATCATTTGTGGAATACGTTCTTCGGTCAGAACGTGTTTCAGAATCAAAGCGTTGGCAATGATAAACAACAACATAATGGTCAGCTTGCCCGCTTCAAACAGCGTATGCTTGGTGTCCTTGTGGACAAAGGCTTGCAGGATTTTCACCACTGCTGGCTTGCGGTTTTGCTTGTCTGCAAACGGCCCCATATCGCGGTACACAAAGTTGGCAATCAGGAACGCGTAGACAGCTGCGACGGCCGCCGCTTCTGTCGGCGTGAAAATACCACCGTAAATACCGCCCAAGATGATCACTACCAGCAGCAAACCCCAGCTCGCATCTTTGGCCGCCTTTAACGCCTCGCCCCAGCCAACAAACGGCTGCTTGGGCAGATTTTTCACCCGGGCAGCTATGTAAATAGCAATCATCAGCATGACACCGGCCAGCAGTCCCGGGATCACGCCGCCTAAAAACATCCGGCCAACCGAGACATCCGTTGCCGCCGCATACACCACCATAACGATGGAAGGCGGGATCAAGATCCCCAAGGTCCCCGCATTACAAATCACACCCGCGGCAAACTCTTTGGAATAACCGTTTTTGATCATCCCGGCGATCACGATACTACCAATAGCAACCACGGTGGCGGGCGATGAGCCAGACAGCGCCGCAAACATCATACAAGCCACCACGGACGCCATGGCCAGACCACCACGGAACCAGCCCACCATGGCAATCGCAAAACGGATGATCCGCTTCGCCACACCACCGGTCGACATAAAGCTCGATGCCAGAATAAAGAACGGAATCGCCAGCAGGGTATAGTGACCTTCAAACGCGTTGAACAGCGTCTGTGCCACAGAAGCCAGAGACGCTTCCGAATGCCACATTAAAAACAGGATGCTCGACAAGCCCAGTGAGACCGCGATGGGCACCCCAACCAGCATAAAGCCGATAACAAGAAGAAATAACAGCAAAATATCCATGACTTAGTTCTCCTTGTTGTCGTGTTTGCTTTTTGGCGTCATCACGTCGCCCGCTTCTTCAGCCAGCTCCTCTTTGAGCGCCTCCAGCTCTTCCTCTGCTTCATGTCCGGCGATCAAACGATCCAGCTTACCGGTCATGATCTGGACGGCCAACTGAGCGAAACGGAAAGTTAAAAGTGCCATACCCAGTGGCAATGCCATATAAGGAATAAAGCGTGGTAGTTTTTCGTAGCGTTCACCTTCATTCAACCAGTCAGCCAGAAACTGAAACATGTCCGGCATGGGAATATCGTCGGTTTCATACCAGGCACGTTCTGAAATAAACGGATACCAGTAGTTCCACGAGCCAATCAGCAGCAGTACAGAAAATACCAGGCAGCAGCCTACCGCTAATAGCGCCAGTACTTTACGCCCCCCTTCTGGGGCCAGATTGATGACCACATCCACCCCAATGTGAAAGTGCTTTTTGACGCCATAAGACGCCCCGACCAGCACCATCCAGGCAAACATGAACACGGTCAGCTCCAGTGCCCAAAGAATATTGTCGTTAAAGAGATAACGCATGATGACGTTAATGAATGTCAGCATCGTCATCGCGCCGAGGAAGAAGGCAATCAATGTCTCTTCTACCTTGTCGGTGAACTGACCGACTTTCGCAAAAAATGACTGTTCCATGTGATACATCGCTCGAATCAGGTAGAGATGGCTCCCGACGCGCGGGAGCCTGTTATAGTGATGAGTTATTTCTGATTGGCAGCCAGTGCCGCATCGATCAGATCAGAACCGATGTCTTTTTCAAATTTCTTCCAGACCGGCTTCAGCGCTGTTACCCATTCCTGACGCTGCTCCGGTGTCAGTTCACGTACGACACCGCCCGCTTCAATCACATACTGCTTGTTCTGCTGCTCCACTTTGTTGGATTCGGCATTACGGGTATCTGTGACTTCTTTCAGGATCGTTGCGAACTGATCACGCACATCGGCCGGGAGTCCGTCCCACCATTTGGTCGACGTCACCACCAGGTAATCCAAGATACCGTGGTTGGTTTCAGTGATACCGTCTTGTACTTCGAAGAACTTCTTACCGTAGATGTTCGACCAGGTATTTTCCTGACCATCGATAACTTTGGTCTGCAGGCCGCCGTACACTTCCGCAAATGACATTTTCTGTGGATTTGCACCAAGCTGCTCGAACTGAGCCACCAGCACGTCTGAAGCCTGAACACGGAATTTCAGACCTTTCGCGTCTTCAGGGTGAATCAAGGGCTTGTTGGCGGAGATTTGCTTCATGCCGTTATGCCAAAACTCCAGACCGCGAACGCCACGGCGGTTCATGGCATTTTTTAGCTTCTCACCAGCATCAGAACTCTGGAAGCGGTCCACCGCATCTACATCATCAAAAAGGAAAGGGAGATCGAAAATACGGAACTTTTTGGTGAATTTTTCGAATTTAGACAAAGACGGTGCTGCCAGTTGAACATCACCATTTAGCATCGCT
The DNA here is from genome assembly GCF_009904845.1 of Vibrio sp. V38_P2S17PM301. Lineage (NCBI taxonomy): Bacteria > Pseudomonadati > Pseudomonadota > Gammaproteobacteria > Vibrionales > Vibrionaceae > Vibrio > Vibrio sp. V38_P2S17PM301. Next base: position 87,752 of record NZ_WXWO01000001.1, read on the forward strand.
TCCAGAACTTTGTCATCATCGTACAGTGTTGAGTTTGGGAATACCTGCATACAGGCTTTACCATTCATCTCTTCATTGACCCGCTTTTCCAACAGCGACGCCGCAATCCCTTTCGGGTGCTTGTCGGTATTGGTTACGTGACTGAACTTAATCACGATTTCACCAGGGTCACAGTTCGCCGCGGCGTTGAAACTGGTGACAGCAAGAATAGAGGCAGATAGTAGAGTTAAAGGCTTTAACATGTTGTTCTTCTCCTTGTGGATAATCACAGCCCCATCTATGGGCACTGATACCCTTTAGTAAAGGCAACTTACAGGCCAACCTTTAACATTTTTGCTACAACCTTTAAGTTACAATAAGTTAGATGTGAAAATGCATCCGAGAAAGCAGCAGAGTTCACCCAACAGAATGATAAAATGGGTGGGAAATGACCCATCGAAATTGATGAATGAGTCAAAAGTGACTCATTGAATTTGGGAATGATCAGAAAGAGGCGAAGGAATAAAAGCGGCGAGTTGGCAGGAAGTGCATCCCCACGCTGAACTGCAAGCACCGCTCAGCGCCCTCCCCCGTGGACATTGATGTGGGGACACACTTAACCTGGTTTAATGGAAGTCGATGCGCTGCTCCGACTGGGCGTCAAAAAATACCGCTTTGGACAAATCAAAATGCAGAGGGGCAACCTGACCTACACTGGCGTCAAACTCAGGCGACAAGCGGCACGCCACTTCCTGATCATTCACCTTGATCATCGCGATGGTATCCGGTCCGGTTGGCTCAAGCACCTCAAGCTGCAACGTCAGTTCCGTTGACGCCACAGAGTCCGGGTTGGCCGACTCCGTGATGTGTTCCGGCCTTAGACCAATCACGATCTCCTTACCGTCCTGAGCACGCATGGAGTCTGGTAATCTGATGTGATGCTCCTGGCCATTACCACCGGTCACTTTAATCACAGGTTTGTCATGCTCGTCCAGATCCACCATGGTGTGAATAAAGTTCATCGACGGAGACCCCATAAAACCGGCAACAAACATGTTGTTCGGTCGGTTATAGATTTCTTGCGGCGTGCCAAGTTGCTGCAAAATACCGTCTTTCATCACGGCAATCCGGTCAGCCAGCGTCATGGCTTCAATCTGGTCGTGGGTTACGTACACGATCGTGGTACTCAACTGCTGGTGAAGACGTTTGATCTGATGACGCATTTCAACTCTGAGCTTAGCGTCCAGATTCGACAACGGCTCATCAAACAAGAACAGTTTTGGCCGACGAGCCAGCGCACGTCCCATCGCCACCCGCTGACGCTGTCCGCCGGACAGCTGAGAGGGTTTGCGTTCCAGCAATTGATCAATTTGCAGCATCTTTGCAACCCGTTCGACTTCCGCATCAATTTTTGCCTGAGGCAATTTACGGATCTTAAGGCCAAATTCAATATTGCCTCGCACGGTCATGTTCGGATACAGCGCGTAAGACTGGAAGACCATCGCAATATCACGATCTTTTGGCTCGACACTCGCAACATCGATACCATCAATCACAATCTCACCTGAGCTGATGTTTTCCAGCCCCGCAATGGTATTCATCAGCGTCGACTTACCACACCCAGACGGGCCAACCAGGATCAGAAACTCCCCGGAATCAATGCTGATGTCGATGCCTTTGAGGGTTTCCTGCTCCGCTTTCGGGTACGTTTTACGGATCTGTTTCAGTTCCAGTGTTGCCATGTTAATTATCCTTTTACTGATCCCGCGGTCAGGCCACGAACAAAATACTTTCCTGCCAGTACATACACAACCAGCGTTGGCAATGCCGCGATGATCGCCGCCGCCATATCCACGTTATACTCCTTCACCCCGGTGCTGGTGTTGACCAGGTTATTCAATGCCACCGTAATGGGCTGCGTATCGGACCCGGAGTAAACCACCCCAAACAGGAAATCATTCCAGATGGAGGTAAACTGCCAGATCACCGTCACCATGATGATCGGCGTCGACAGCGGCAGCAGAATTTTGAAGAAAATAGTAAAAAAGCCTGCCCCGTCCAGCTTAGCCGCTTTGATCAGCTCATCCGGTACCCCGATATAAAAATTACGGAAGAACAACGTGGTAAAAGCCATACCGTAAATCACGTGCACGGTGACCAGACCTGCTGTGGTATTCGCCAACCCCAACTTACCCAGCACCGCCGCCATCGGCAACAAAATAACCTGAAACGGAATAAAGCAGCCGAACAGCAACAAGCTGAAAAACAGGTTGGAACCACGAAATTGCCATTTGGTCACCACGTAACCGTTGAAAGCGCCCAGCAACGTAGACAAGGCCACCGCCGGGATCACCATTTGGAACGAGTTCCAGAAGTAACCCTTCACCCCTTCACATTTCACACCGGTACAGGCGCTGTCCCAGGCTTTGTACCAGGCATCAAACACCCACTCTTGAGGCAAACTCATCAAGTTTCCGGCACGAATATCCGGCAGGGTCTTAAACGAGGTGATCACCATGACAAACAGTGGCATCAGATACACCAGACAAAAGAATACCAGCGCCGTGTAAATCAACGCCCGGGAGAGGTTCATTGTGGAATTCATGATTTTTTCTCCCTCAGTTCCGAATACAGATAAGGCACCAGAATGGCCAGAATCCCCGCCAACATCATCATGGCACTGGCCGCCCCCAGACCAACCTGGCCGCGGGTGAATGAGTGTGCGTACATGAACAACGCCGGTAAATCGGACGAATAGCCGGGACCACCGGCGGTCATTGCCGTCACCAGATCGAAGCTCTTAATCGCAATGTGAGAGGTGATGATCACTGCGCTGAAAAATACCGGACGCAAACACGGCAGAATAATTTTCCAGTAGATGGTCGGCAGGCTGGCGCCATCAATCTTGGCCGCCTGAATAATGGATGAGTCAATACCACGCAGCCCAGCCAGAAACATCGCCATAACAAAGCCGGAAGACTGCCACACCGCCGCAATCACTAAGGTGTAGACCGCCATGTCAGAGTCCACCAGCCAGTTGAAACTGAAATGTTGGAATCCCCAGTCATGCATCAGTTTCTCCAGGCCAAGCCCCGGGTTAAGAATCCATTTCCACGCGGTACCCGTCACGATAAAGGACAATGCCATCGGGTAGAGATAGATGGTGCGGATCGCGCCTTCCTGACGAATATTCTGATCCAGTAGAATAGCCAGCCCAACCCCGAGCGCAATCGCGATGAACATAAACAGCACACCAAACAAACCAAGGTTGGTGATAGAAGTGATCCAGCGGTCGTTTTCCATCAGTTTTTCATACTGGATAAAACCAACAAAATTAAAACTGGGCAGAAAACGTGAGTTGGTCATTGAAAGTGCAGCCGTCCAGAAGATATAGCCGTAAATGCACACCACGGTGACCAGCATGGTCGGTGCAAGTACAATCTTTGGCAGCCAGTGTTGAAGTCTGTCGGCGAAACCGGGTTTCGGTGCCGACTTCGTCGTAGACCGAGTCAAAACATGCTCCATAACGATTCCTTGTTGCAAATGCTCCGGGAGCCCCCACTCCCGGAGCAACAGCAAACCGGGTTCCCCATAAACCCGATTCCCTACGCTTTAGATAGCCGCTTTCACTGCTTTCGCCAGCTTCTGTGCAGCCTCTTTCGGATCCGCGTCAGGATCGTTAAAGAAGTTTGTCACCACATCAAAAATCGCGCCTTGTGCGTAACTGGTGGTCGACATGCCATGTGCCATACTCGGCACCAGATCACCTGACTTCGCCGTGGCTTTGAACGCCGCCATTGAGTCCAGTGCACAGCTGTCGAATTTCGACATATCCATATCCAGACGAACCGGAATCGATCCTTTGTTCAGATTGAACACTTCCTGAAACGCAGGTTCAAGGATGGTTTTTGCCAGTGCTTTCTGGGCTTTCTTGTTCTCAGCATCGCTCAGCTCAAAAAACGCAAAGCTGTCGACATTGTGGGTAAACTGACCGGATGTGCCTGGTGCTGGCACACAAACGTAGTCTTTGCCCGGCATTTTGCCCGCAGCACTGAATTCGCCTTTGGCCCAGTCACCCATGATTTGCATCGCAGCATCACCATTGATGACCATCGACGTTGCAACGTTCCAGTCACGTCCCGGCGAGTTAGCGTCAATGTAGTCATGCATTTTCTGGAACTTGGTAAACACCTCTACCATCTTGTCGCCAGACAGCGTGTCCATATCGAGATCGACAAACGCCTTCTTGTAATCATCACTGCCAAGCACACCCAGCGCAACCGCTTCAAAAACCGTGGCATCCTGCCAAGGCTGGCCACCATGAGCCAGTGGCACGAAGCCCGCCGCTTTCAGCTTATCACCAGCTGCAAAGAATTCGTCCATAGTGGTCGGGATTTTAGCGCCGGCTTTTTCAAACATCGCAGGGTTGGCCCAAAGCCAGTTCACCCGATGCACGTTCACCGGTACCGCCACATATTCACCGTTCCATTTCATGATGTCGGTGATCATGGAAGGCACAACCTCATCCCAGTGGCCTTCTTTGGCAACATCATCCAGATTAGTCAGAAAGCCTAATCCACCCCATTCTTGAATATCATGGCCTTTGATCTGCGCCGCAGAAGGCGGGTTTCCTGAGACTGCGCGGGTTTTCAGTACGGTCATCGCACTTTCACCGCCACCACCGGCAACCGCAAAGTCTTTCCAGCTGTGGCCCTGCTCTTCGAGCATCTGTTTTAACACTGAAATGGATTTCGCTTCGCCACCGGATGTCCACCAGTGCAGCACTTCCACTTCACCGGCTTGTGCGAATGAGGTAGCAGATAAAAGAGATAAGGTCAGTAGGGTTTTGGTCATTTTCATTGTTATCTTCCATGTATCGGATTAGACACTCCCGGTCCTTGCCGGGCACAGGCTTTCATGCCCGTTCATCCGCAAGTCTATCCAACTCAAAAACAAACACTGAAACAAACCGTAACCCACAGGTAACAATATTGTTACATTACACTTCCAGGCTAGGTGGGATAAAGACTCGAGCGCGAAGCCCGCCTTGAGGCAGATTGTCGATAATGAGATCTCCGCCGTGTCCATGCAGAATATTGCGGCAAATGCCCAGTCCAAGGCCGTGGCCGTTGTCATCCTCAGACAGACGAAAATACGGTTCAAACACCGCTTCGAGTTTACTGTCAGGAATACCAGGCCCCTGGTCAATAATGGTGACGGTCACCCAATCTGGTGTCTCGTCCACCTGAATACTGGCGCGCAGTCCGTATTTGACCGCATTGTCAATCAAATTGGCCAGAACCCGCTTAATGGCCAGCGGCTTCGCAACGATAGGCTCGATTTCAGCCGGATGAAATTCAACCCGGATTTGCTGATGATTGAGCGGCTCAATCACCGACTGTATAACCTCATTCAGGTCAACATACGCATTGTTTTCGTGCAGATCCGTATCTCGAACACACTGCAATGCCGATTTCACCATGATCTCCAGCTCATCAAGATCTTTGTTGAACTTCTCTCGTTTGTGATCACTTTCCAGTAGTTCGGCTCGCAGCCGCAAACGGGTGATCGGGGTTTTTAAGTCATGTGAAATGGCAGAAAACAGGTGATCCCGGTCGGCCACATAACGCCGGATACGCTGCTGCATCCGGTTGAAGGCGCGAGTCGCCATGACCAGTTCACTTGCCCCCTCTTCCACCAAGGGGCGTTGCTGGATGTCCATGCTCATCTCATTGGCCGCCTTCGCCAACCGCTTAAGCGGTTTCACTTGACGACGCACCAGCAAATAGGTCAATCCCAACAGCAAGCTGGTGGAAAAGAACAAGAACAACACTTGCTCCCGACCCAAAATGGTGTCGTCCAGTGTGATATAAGGTGCGGGCAACAGCGCTGCAATGTACAACCATTCATGATCTTTAAGCTCGATCTGAACCACCAGCACTGGCGGGTTAATGGGTGCCAGCGTCAGCGTATGGTGGGCCCAGGATTTAGGTAAGTCGCTCAGATAGATGTCGTTTTTCAGCAAACGCAAGGTTTCCGGACGAGAGAAGTCTACCGACACCGACTGGACATGATTGAGTTTCTCATTCAGCACCGTCCTGATGGCATCGACCGATGCCCGTTTTAGCCTCGTATCGCCGATCGGTTCAACAAGCAGTTTTTCTTTATTGAACGAGACAAAAAAACGTGTTCCGCCCATATTGCGGATCTGATCGAGCACAATGTGGCGATAACGAATTGGCAGAGACTGAAAAAAGTTCACCGTGGAAGCAAACATGTTCGCCATACTCGATGACGCTGAGCGGATACCCGCCAGTTCTTTGTGTTTTGACTCACTATACCAGATGGCGGTGGCGATGCCCTGCGCGATCACCACCGCCAGCAAGGTCAGCAACAGAGTTCGTGCCACCAAAGAGTTGGGTTTTAAGGTCGGCCAGCGCATCATCAGTGCTCGTAATTGACAGGCACCGAGAGTATGTAGCCGTTACCACGCATGGTTTTGATGTATTGCGGGTATTTACCACTGTCCCCAAGGCGATGACGCAGGCGACTCAGTTGAACATCAATGCCACGTTCAAACGGTAAGGCTTCCCGGCCACGCGTGGCGTAGGAAATGGTGTCCCGGTCGAGTACCTCATTAGGCCGGCTGAGAAACAGCATCAACAACGAAAAATCACTGCCGGAAAGGTCATGCACCTTATGATTGTCCAAGTGCGTGATCTTATGAGCCAGCGTATCCAAACGCCAGTCACCGAAGACGATCGACTTCGGCAACGTATGCGCAACCTTGTCATCCTGACTCTGAACCCGACGCAGCACGGCTTTTATCCGGGCAGTCAACTGACGGGGATTAAACGGCTTTGCGATGTAATCGTCCGCACCAATTTCCAACCCGATAATCTGGTCGGTTTCATCCGACACGGCTGTCAGCATAATAATAGGAACATCTGACTGACGCCGCAATTGCTGACACAGCGTAAAGCCATCGCTGCCCGGTAGCATAACGTCGAGCAAAATGAGATCCGGGTAATCGTTCGTGTTGATATGTGTCAGTAACCCATCACCATCAGCGACACTGCCGACTTCAAAGCCAGCCTTACTCAAGTACTCTTCCAGTAATTCTCGAATATCAGCATCGTCATCGACTACCAAAATACGACTCTGGTTGTGCATGGTTGAATTCCGTTGTTACAACTTATTTACACAGTGTATAGATGACGATGCGACTTGATTATTGATATTTCAGTAAAGTTTGAATTGCATCTCGCGCGGCTTCACAATTTCTTCATACTCCTCACGGCGCGCCGACGCACATCCCCTTTCGAGACATTTACGATGAACAGCTGATTTCCATTTTCTTGCCCCATTCAGGAGGCAACTGAGCATAATGTTCACACTCAGGCTGAGCGTCGAAAGGATGTCGCAGCAGCCTCGCCAAACGGTTTACTTCGCTGTAATCACCGTCTTCCGCTTTGTCGATAGCCTGTTGTGCCAGGTAGTTACGCAAAATGTATTTAGGATTGACGCTGCGCATCTGGGTACAACGTTGCTGGATCGTCACCACATCACCTTGTTCATCCGTTTCTGCTGCGCAGCGCGCCAGATAGGTATCCAGCCAGTGTCGCGCGGCTTCACGGTCAATAAACAGATCAATCACGCTTTGAGGCTCTGCCTGATCCAATTCCGATAGTTGACGAAAGAAACGCGTGTAATCCACCTTGGTCTGAGTCATTAACTCAAACAGACCGTTGAACAGTTGGCTGTCACCATCCCGTTTATTGAACAACCCGAGTTTGGCACGCATTTTATGGCTGAAATAGTGATTAAGCTGAGGTTCGAACTGGCTGAGCGCGTGGTCGAGCTCCTCTCGCTCTATCAGCGGTGACAAAGCATGCGCCAACGCAGACAAATTCCACAAGGCGATACGTGGTTGCTGGTCAAACGCATAACGCCCCTGATAATCAGAATGGTTGCAGATGTAGCCCGGCTCGTAGTCGTCCAGAAACCCAAACGGCCCATAATCAAATGTCTGGCCGATGATCGACATGTTATCGGTATTCATCACACCATGTGCAAACCCGACGGATTGCCAGTCTGCGATCATTTCCGCCGTTCTGTCGACAATGATGTTGAACATACTGACGTACGGTTTGTCGTCTTCACGACATTGCGGCCAGTACCATTCGATTACTTTATCCGCCAGCAACCGTTGTTCTTCAAGTTGATTGGTATAAAAGAAATGTTCGAAATGACCAAATCGAATGTGGCTCTCCGCCATGCGGATCAGCAGTGCACCCGGTTCACTTTTCTCGCGATAGACCGGTGTTTCACTTGCCATCATCCCCAGCGCGCGCGTGGTCGCAATTCCCAGCCCGGCCATCGCCTCACTGCACAAATATTCCCGAATGGTGGAGCGCAACACAGCCCGTCCATCCCCCATACGAGAATACGGCGTTAGGCCTGCCCCTTTCAGATGAATATCAAACACCCGTCCGGATTTACTGGTGATCTCCGCCAGCAGTAGTCCCCGTCCATCGCCCAGATCTGGGTTATAGACGCCAAACTGATGCCCGGCGTACTTCATCGCCAACGGAAAAAACGCCTCCGGCATCGCTTCTCCGGAGAAGGCATGCAGCAGTTCCGGCGTGTAATTCGGATCGGAGGGCAAGCCAAACTGCGCAGCAAATTGGTCGTTCCACACCACCCAGTGTGTATCGGTCAAAGGTTGTGGATCGACGGGCGTGTAAAAGCTGCGGGGAAGGTCCGCAAAACGATGGGAAAAAGGCAGTGCACTAAACAACGACATGGCGTTTCCATTAACAACAACAGTTAATATAAACGCTAGCACATTTTAGGCAAAGATAACCAGAAAAGCCTTACCAATAAGGAGTTACACAGTAAGTAACCACTAATAGTGTAAGGCTTTCGTTGCGGGTGTTAAATCAGAGCGAAGACACCGACGATGGTCAACAAGGAGAATAGGCACGTACGGCTGATTACTCCAAATTCGCTCGGTTGGATCATTTCTTGATGCTGCATACTATCTCCTCGTTATATTTATTGTGACACCTTAATGACACTATGATGAATTTTTATCCGCAGCTCAAGACACACTAAGATTAAATTTTTATGACATCAGGTAAAAAACTTCACCAAAATGTGGAGCATAGCTCGTTAGTGAGTATGCACCCTACCTAAAGTCAACCACAGTCTAATCTGACTTTTTGTTTAGTTTTTAAGACAAGCTGGCGCACAGGCTGAACCAATCAACGGTTAATACACGTTATCACACGGTTCTTTACCCGACTTCGATTTTGCCTATCGATAGTATAGATAAATCGAATTTGTTTTTATCCCATATGTGACTTAAGTTTTTCATAACAAATAAAAAACGTTTTCATGACACGAGAAATAAACGATTACATTTATTCTTTTTTCTCGTAGAGAATCGTGAAAAACAGCACATTTGTCTGATGATATTCAGGTGAAGATTAACCACACTCTTTTGTGTCGCAATGCGTTTATTCAGACCTAAAGGGACGCAGAATATCAAAAAGCTCGACGCTGTGAGTTGTGCAGCATGTCACTCTTAAGGAGATAAAAATGAACAATAAAGGTACGGGTCAAGGCGGTAAATGTCCGGTGATGCACGGGGCACTTACCTCGACAGATAAGTCGGTAATGGACTGGTGGCCAAAAGCATTAAATCTCGACATTCTCAGCCAGCACGATACGAAAACCGACCCTCTGGGAGCGGATTTCAGCTATCGTGAAGAACTGAAAAAACTGGATGTAACGGCACTCAAACACGATCTGAAAGCACTTATGACAGACAGTCAGGAGTGGTGGCCGGCAGACTGGGGTCACTACGGCGGCCTGATGATACGGATGGCATGGCACGCCGCAGGCTCTTACCGTACCGCCGATGGCCGTGGGGGCGGTGCCACAGGTAACCAGCGTTTCGCTCCCCTCAACTCCTGGCCGGACAACGCCAACCTTGACAAAGCGCGTCGTTTACTCTGGCCAATCAAACGCAAATACGGTAACCAAATCAGCTGGGCGGATTTGATCATTCTTGCCGGTAACATGGCGTATGAATCGATGGGCTTTAAAACTTTCGGCTTCGGTTTCGGTCGTGAAGACATTTGGCACCCGGAAAAAGACACTTACTGGGGCTCAGAGAAAGAGTGGCTGGCGACCAGTGATGCAGAAAACAGCCGATACTCCGGCGAGCGCGATCTGGAAAACCCTCTCGCCGCTGTAATGATGGGCCTGATCTATGTCAACCCTGAAGGGGTGGACGGCAACCCAGACCCGCTGAAAACCGCCAAAGACATGCGCGTTACCTTCTCCCGGATGGCGATGAATGATGAAGAAACCGTGGCTCTGACCGCCGGCGGCCATACTGTGGGTAAATGTCACGGTAACGGCGATGCCGCGAACCTTGGCGCTGAGCCTGAAGGCGCTGAAGTGGAAGAACAAGGTCTCGGCTGGAACAACAAGGTTTCTCGTGGTATTGGCCGCAATGCCGTGACCAGTGGTATCGAAGGCGCGTGGACAACACATCCGACTCAATGGGATAACGGCTATTTCGAAATGCTGTTCAACCATGAATGGGAATTATCGAAGAGCCCGGCAGGCGCGTGGCAATGGGAACCGGTTGATATTAAAGAGGAAGACAAACCGGTAGACGTAGAAGATCCCAGCATCCGCTACAACCCAATTATGACCGATGCGGACATGGCACTGAAAGTCGATCCGGAGTACCGCAAAATTGCCGAACGTTTCCGCAATGATCCGGCCTACTTCGAGGACACGTTTGCACGTGCATGGTTTAAGCTGACTCACCGTGACATGGGGCCGAAAGCACGTTACATCGGTCCGGATGTCCCGGCAGAAGATCTGATCTGGCAAGATCCGGTCCCAGCGGGTCGTAGCGACTACGATGTGGATGTAGTCAAAGCCAAAATCGCGGCCAGTGGCCTGAGCATCTCAGAGATGGTTTCCACCGCCTGGGACAGTGCACGAACGTTCCGTGGATCAGACAAACGTGGCGGTGCCAACGGCGCGCGTATCCGTCTGGCCCCACAGAAAGACTGGCAAGGTAATGAGCCTGCTCGTCTGGCCAAGGTTCTGAACACACTTGGAAGCATCGCTGCCGAGACCGGAGCCAGCATTGCCGACACCATCGTACTTGCTGGTAACCTGGGCGTTGAACAGGCCGCCAAAGCAGCTGGTTTTGATGTAGCCGTGCCATTCGCACCGGGACGAGGCGACGCCACACAAGAGCAAACCGATGTAGAGTCGTTCGATGTACTGGAGCCACTGGCTGACGGTTTCCGTAACTGGCAGAAAAAGGACTTCATCGTCAATCCAGAAGAAATGCTGCTCGACCGCGCGCAACTGATGGGCCTGACGGCACCGGAAATGACGGTTCTGATCGGTGGTATGCGTGTACTCGGTACCAACCACGGCGGTACGGCACACGGTGTCTTTACTGACCATGTTGGCGCGCTGACTAATGACTTTTTCGTCAACCTGACCGACATGCGTTACACCTGGAAACCGACTGGCCGCACTACCTATGACATTTGTGACCGCAAAGACGGCCAGGTGAAATGGACGGCCACTCGCACGGATCTGGTCTTTGGTTCCAACTCGATCCTCCGTTCGTACGCCGAGCTGTACGCTCAGGATGACAGTAAAGGCAAGTTTGTCGCAGACTTTGTTGCCGCCTGGACCAAAGTGATGAACGCCGACCGTTTCGATTTGGTTTAACATCGTCATCCAGAAACTTCGCCCCGGCCTTTTGGCCGGGGCTTTTTTATGGCACCGCCCATACCCTTTACTAGCCGTCCTGAGTGAAACCAGCCTAACCCATTGCTTATTATTATATTTTCCACACAATCAAGCGAAATGTATTATGATTTTTATAAGAAACCATTAGCATCAGTTCACACCCCATCCAGACATCATTCTGCACATTGAGCACGTGGCTCATATGCGAACCACAGCGATGCCCCCTGACTGGCATAAATGGTCACAAACCGTCACAGGATAGGATACCGTGCTGAGATACGATACGTTGGTGGCAAAGGTATTTAAGGAAAAAGTATGCAGCCAGAAAATGGTAGCGCCGAAACGAAATACACCATCGCTCTGATCGAGGATGATCTGGAATTGGCGGGTCTCATCAGTGAATTTCTTCAGGCCCATGAGTTTTGTGTTGAGGTCATCAGTGATGGCTTAAACGCTGTCGAGTATATTCTTACTCGCCATCCGGATTTGGTGATTCTCGATATTATGCTGCCTGGTTTATCCGGGATGGATGTGTGTCGGCAGATACGTAACCGCTACAAAGGCATGATACTGATGCAAACCGCTCTGGACGACGATATTGATCAGGTGATGGGACTAGAGCTCGGCGCGGATGATTACATCATTAAACAAGTTCAGCCTCGTCTGCTGCTGTCACGTATCCGCGCGCTGCTGCGCCGGATGAATCGAGCACCTGACGATGAAAGACAAGACAAGTTGGTGGTGGATCAATTGGAAATCGATATTCAGCGCCGTACGGTACGTTTTGAGCAGCAGGCGGTGGATCTCACGACCGCCGAATTTGAGCTATTGTATCTGCTTGCCCAGCATGCGGGGGAAGTAGTGTCGCGTGAAGCGATCATGCAGCATATCCGCGGCTTCGAGTATGACGGCCTCGACCGGTCGATCGACCGACGGATATCGCGACTTAGGCGTTCGCTGTGCGACGATTCAACTTATCCGCAGTTGATCAAAACCATTCGCGGCGTCGGCTATCAATTGTGCGTCTCTGCGATGGCTCAAGCGAGGTGAATGATGTTAAAAGCCTTTTCGATCCTCTGGTTAGCGATTTTTATTCCGTTGATTTTTCTGGTGATGCCAACCGGGTTTGGTCCGGTGAGCTACCTGAGCGAGCGGATGATGTACCGCTTCTACACCCAAGTCTACGACGATACCCTGCGGATTATTCATCAAGAGCTGACTGAGCTACCTCAAGCCCACTGGCCCGGCCACATTGACCAGTTGAGTGAACACTTTGGCTCTCAACTCAAACTGGTGAGCATGGGCGACTACCAACACGACAGTGAGGCGCAGGCCTTGCTGGCCGCCGGTGAGCTAGCCATGGATTACAATGATCCGGTCGCACTGCTTAAACGGATCGAACACAGCGACTGGGTGCTGTATTACGCGATGAACCTGTCGCAGGCAGAGCTGGTTGCAACTCAGTCGCAGGGTGCACTGTATATTTTAAGGCGCTCACTACTGAGATTGCCGCCAGAGCAGTGGGCGGCCTACCTCAGCTCAGTATCAGAAAATCGCCCCTTTGATGCCCGTTTGGTCGAAATCAACGATGTGCCTCTGACCAATCAAGAACTCAGGCGCCTCAATAACGATAAAGTGGTCGGTCACGTGCAGCAAAATGGCGGGATGCTGCTGTACACCCGACTCAATGATCAGTATCTGGTCGGTATTCTCGATGTGCACAGTCAGCATTCTCAACAGCAGTTACAAACCACCTTGATTGGTCTGTTTGTTGTCACTATTTCCGGCGCCTTGTTGCTGTGGCTATTCCCGTTGTGGCGCGATTTACGTCGTCTGGCTAAAACCGCCGGTGAGTTTGGCGAAGGGCGATTGAACCAGCGGGGCAAACTGTCCCGTCTGTCGGTCGTCGCTCAGCTCGGCAGCGCGTTTAACACCATGGCAGACAACATCGAAAAGCTGATCAATGGACATCGGGAGCTTACCAATGCAATTGCTCACGACTTGCGTACGCCGCTTTATCGCCTGAGATTCGCATTTGAAATGCTGTCCAATGACGGCATTAGCCACGATCAAAAAGAAAATTACCAGAAAATCATCAACAACAGCATTGATGACCTCGACCATCTGATTAACCAGACTCTGGTTCTATCACGCTACAGCATGAACAGCCAAACCAGCCAGATCCAGCACTGCCCGCTGCCCGCCTTATTAAAAAGAGAGCTGTCCATGTTCGCGGATGAATGGCCAGAGCTGGACGTCAATCTTACCTGCCCCGACAGCCCACCGGATCAGACCATCGCCGTTGATCAGCGAGCGATGTTGCGGGCGCTGAATAACCTGCTGAACAACGCCAGTCGCTTCGCCCGCAGTCAAATCAGGGTGCGTTTATATCGACAGGATACCCATTGGATATTGGTGGTCGAAGATGACGGCCCCGGGATTCCGGAGAGCATGCACGCACGTATATTTGACCCCTTTACCCAGGTGGACAATCAACAGCGTGATACCCGACAGGGACACGGCCTTGGCCTGGCGATCGTACGCCAGATCGTCCTGCTTCATCAGGGCGATGTCACGCTGGATCGTTCTCCGTTGGGAGGGGCCCGTTTTACACTCCGCTGGCCTGCGGCTCTATCGCCACAATCCACCTCCGGCGACCACAAAACGGCAACGTCAATTCAACAGCCCTGATATATGGTGGTGTCCAACTTGGTCACAATGTGTCCCACAGTTGGTCTGTTGATTCCCACTCAGCCGCTTAGCATGGTACCTGACACACTAACTTGTGAGGAAAACCATGAAAGTTGCACTTTGGCTGGCCCCGACCCTTGGGCTGCTCTGCGCGGGTGTTAACGCCCGCCCTTCCCCCGAAGAAGACATGACACCAGGCTGGGGCGGCACCATCAGTGCCAACGGCTTTGTGATCCATCAACGCTCTCAGTTTAACACCGATGATGACAACGCCATTACGAAAGATCTGAACAATCGCGGTCAGGCGGTAACGCAGTACCAAGCTATTCCGTTAGGGCGGCTGCACTACACCACCGCCAGTGGTAGCACCCAGTTTTTTATTGGCCAGAGTAAAGATCAGGTCATTGAGGGTCAGTTGCAGGCAGAAGCAGGGATCACTCAACGCCTTGGCCGTTTCGGTACGCTGACAGTAGCGTACTTTCCCAAACTCCCCGGAGTCAGTGAAACCTGGCGCGATCCGTTTCTCACCAACGCAGAGCGTGACGCCACGGATGTTTCCACGCACGGTGGCCGCATCGCGTTTTCGCCGGCGTTTATTCCACTCACTTTCCGTTACGCCTATGTCGACTACCAACTGGATGACGAGGACTCAGGAAACAGCCTGTTGATTTCGTCATCTGAAAGTAAAGCCCTGGTGCGTGACAGCGACTATCATCAGGCAGCGATTGAGTTCCCGATCCCGCTCAGTCGTCAGATAACTCTGCTGCCAAGGCTCAACTACACATTCCGTCAGGCCGAGGGGGATGCAAATGACTTCAACGCCTGGGGCTATCAGCTCGGTCTCAATATGGACTTCGGTCGCCACAGCCTCAATACCGTACTCCGCTACTCCGATCAGGACTATCAAAACCACCATCCCGTGTTCGGTCAGGAACGCGATGCGACCCAATGGAGCGCCAGTTTGCTCTATCTCTATCACGCACCATTTGGCTGGAAAAATGCCTACCTCAACCTGCTCAGCTCAGCAGAGCAAACCGACAGCGATATTCGTTTCTACCAAAGTCAGGGCTATTACCTGTCTGCCGGGATCGGTTATCGCTTCTGAGCATCACAGACCGTGTGTGAGGTGGTCACAAAGCGTCACATACGGTCAAACTATCACCACAGTGTGTTCTTGGGCGCTCCCTGACCCTGTAGTCAATACAACAAACTATTAACGAGGCACTTATGACATCTATTCCTTTTCAGCGTCAGTTGATGGCCGGAACCGTACTGGCTCTGGCACTGCTCTCTGGTTGCAATTCCGGCTCCAGTGATGCGAAAAAACTGACCAAACCGACCGTGAACGCCGGACGTGATCAACTGTTGACTCTCCCCCTCGAGCAGATAGCCCTTGATGGGAAAGTCAAAAGTCACCTGGAAGCGTTCGACATTGAAAAAATTCGCTGGAGTCTTGATTCCGGCCCTCAGCCCGTCACTATTCTTGACAACGATCGCGAAGATGCCACCGTACTCAATGTCACTATGGCGGGCACCTACATCTTCAAGCTATGGGCCGAAGATTCAGCCGGCCGTGACAATTCAGACACCGTCAAAGTAGTGGTCAACGCAGCGACAGAGAATGCCTCGTCTGCAGCCACGGCCCGTCATCAACCCCGTTCGTCGTCCGTGTTCCTGTCCGACACAGTAGCCTCGCAAGCCGTGGTTGAATCCTATCTTCTCAATCACACCTTAACGCCAGCGGCAAGCGATGCGCCTATGCTTTCATGGGGAAAAACTGAACAAAATCTTGGTATTGTTCAGGTGCATCATCTTGATCAGCAAAGCCGGGATCACATCAATCAACAGCTAGACAGTATGGTGAATGCGCTGTCCGACAGCGATGCCATTGTAGTCGATCTGAGCGGTAGTCAAGGTGGCTCATATCTGACTGCACAACGCGTGGCTGAGCGCTTTTTTGATACCACATTGCCGGTATTCAGCCTGGAAAGCGGCCAAGGTAACGTGTACACCGTGAACGTCACGCCGGCAGCGTCTCGTCTCGAACAGACCAACATTTACCTGATTACAAACGGCAATACTGCTGGCGCCGCAGAAGCATTAACGCTGGCCATGACCTTGTTGCCACAGGTTGTGCATCTTGGCGAGACTACACGAGGACGCTACCTTGAACCGGTAGCGTCCGGCACCACACCGGACTACTGGCTACTTAACCTCAACGGAGAGCGTCTGGGCCAATCGGGCATCACCCCTTATCTGGATTTAGCCGATGAGCCGTCGCCGCATCGTGCTGCCTACGAGTGGATCAACCAGCGACATTAAATATAGAAAAAGCGCCCCGAGTCACCAGGGGCGCTTGAGGCCAAGCAAAGCATTGTGGGTATCCTGGACGTGGTCACCTTATGCTGACGACCCCGAAATTATTCCGCAACCCCCCGTATTCTGGCGTTGCGCCGACGCAGCAATTCCAGGGTAACCAGCAATAATACCGACATCAGAATCAACATACTGGCCACCGCCAGAATGGTTGGGCTGATCTGTTCCCGGATCCCTGACCACATTTGTCGTGGCACCGTTTTCTGCTCAGCACCAGTGAGAAACAGGGCCACCACCACTTCATCAAACGACGTACCAAACGCAAACAGAGCACCGGATATCATTCCCGGCCGAATCAGGGGTAACGTCACGTGACGGAAGGTGTATACCGGCCCAGCTCCCAGGCTGTATCCGGCTTTGACCAGTGTGTGGTCAAAGCCACTTAAGGTCGCGGTCACCGTGATGACCACAAATGGCGTACCGAGCGCGGCATGCGCCAGAATAATTCCGACGAATGTCTGAGAAATACCCAGCCGGGTATAAAAGAAGTACATCGCTGCGGCGGAGATAATGAGCGGCACAATCATGGGAGAAATCAACAACGCCATTATGGTATTACGCAGTGGCAGACGGCTGTTGGCCAGACCCATGGCCGCCAGAGTGCCCAGTACCGTTGCAATCAAGGTAGCCGCCAAGGCAATGAAAGTGCTGTTTTTCAGCGCCAGCAACCACTGCTCACTGGTCAACATGGCCTGGTACCAGCGCAATGAGTAGGCGTCGGGATCTAAATTCAGCATCCCCTCGGTAAACGTAAAGTAAGGTGTGGCATTGAACGACAGCGGCACAATGATCAAAATCGGCGCAACCAAAAACAGCAACACTGCGGCACAAAACAGCAAATAGATGTAATAGACAACGCGCTCCGTGGCGCTGGCATAGGTAGGTAACGTCATCTCTTAGCCTCCCACTTTAAGAGTGTTTATCCCGACCAAACGGTTAAACAGATAAAAAAGCAGCAACACCACCAACAGTAGTAAACCGCCCAAAGCCGCGGCCATTCCCCAGTTGAGTGAAGTCTGCATATGGTAAGCAATCATATTGGAAATCATCTGGCCACTGCGCCCCCCCACCAACGCCGGTGTGATGTAAAAGCCGATAGACAAAATAAAGGTCAACAGAGCGCCTGCACCAATACCAGGCAGCGTCAGTGGCATGTAGACACGAACAAACGCCAGCAGCGGTGTTGCGCCCAGCGAACGAGCCGCGCGAAAATAGCTCGGGCTGATGCCTTTCATTACGCTATACAGTGGCAAAATCATGAACGGCAACAAAATATGCACCATGGATACTATGGTACCGAAGGTGTTGTGGATCATCTGAATCCGTTCGCTGGTGAGGCCACTCCAAATCAGCAAATCATTGATCACTCCCTGATTTTGCAATAGCACGATCCAGGAGGTCGTGCGCACCAGCAAAGAGGTCCAAAATGGCAACAGCACCACAATCATCAACAGGTTGGCTTTCCGATCCGGCAGATTGGCGAGTAGGTAGGCCAGTGGGTAGGCCAGCAATAAGCAAATCACGGTGATCGTCAGCGACATCCAGAAGGTTTTGTAGAACAGTTCCAGATAAATCTGACGCGAAGGCGGCTGGGCGACCACGTTCCCTTGAGCGTCAACCTTGTGATCGAGCGCTGCCAGGTAATGGTTGGCGGTATACACTGAGCTGAGGTTCTTGAATGCCGACCAGTAACGAGGCTGGGACCACCGCCTATCCACAGCGGCCAGCTCAGCGACAGATGCGGGCAAGTCACTAGCGGCAGAGAGCTTTCTTCCGGTTTTCATCAACAAAGAACGCATGCCGGACACTTCGACGTTCATCCGGTTAGCCAGCTTGGGCAAGGTTTTATCCTGATAATGTGCCCGCAACTCGTTCGCCAGTGCGACGGCCGTTGTGTCTTGCGGTAGCCCTTGATAGGACCAGTGTTGTAAAGACGTCATGGTCTGCGGGAATGCACCGGGAAGTTCCTGATTGTCGACGCTGCGATACAGCATTTCCACAATCGGAAACGCAAACGTCACCAGAATAAAGCAGACCAAAGGGAGGGTCAGAAGAAGAGAGCGGATCTTCTTGCGACGTTCAGCACGTTGCAACTGGTGGCCCAGATCAGGCTGATGTTCAGAGATAGGCTGGCCGATGGCCGCTACCGATCTTAGCGTGGTCAACTCCCGGCTCATGCCGCCACCTCCTGAGCCAGACTTCGTACCTGTTGAGGTTTATCCAGACTGGCGCAATCCAGCGCGTGACAGTCCTGACTGTGCCAGCCAATACGGCAAATGTGTCCGGGGATAAGCGGCTGCGTATCACGGGTATTATTGGGCACTTTCAACACCAGCACACCCAGCGAAGCGACTTCAACCACCAACCGGTAGTGATCCCCATGATAGATCTGCTCGCGCAGACATCCTTCGACCAGATTGTCACAACCATCACGCTCTGGCTGAATGGAAATTTTTTCCGGCCGGACTGACAAAACGGTCTCCTGCCCCGGAGTGTCAACGCACACCCGACGCGCACGAAGCCGGTAATCCCCCGCAGACACCGTGCATACATCGCCCTGAAGCTGCTCGACCGTCGCACACAGCTGATTATTTTCACCAATGAACTGCGCGACAAACGCGTTGCTCGGTGATTCATACAGCTCGGTGGGTGTGGCCAGTTGCTGCACGGCACCGTCATTAAAGACCGCAATCCGATCAGACATGGTGAGCGCTTCAGTCTGATCGTGGGTCACGTATAAAATCGTGATGCCGAGTTTTTCATGCAGATGTTTGATTTCCATCTGCATCTGTTCTCGCAACTGCTTATCCAACGCGCCCAGTGGCTCATCCATTAATACCAGTTTGGGTTCAAACACCAATGCACGCGCAAGGGCAACGCGTTGCTGCTGACCCCCAGATAACTGTTTGGGATAGCGGTTAGCGACATGTGCCAGCTCCACCATGTCCAGTGCTTGCGTCACTTTTACATGCACCTGCGAAGAACTGAGTTTGCGCACTTTGAGCGGAAAGGCCAGGTTTTCCGCAATGGTCATGTGAGGAAACAGCGCATAGTTTTGAAACACCATACCGATATCACGTTTGTGCGGTGCCAGGTGATTGACCGCCACACCATCAATGTAGATTTCACCACCGGTGGCGGTTTCAAACCCCGCTAACATCATCAGACAAGTGGTTTTTCCGGACCCGGACGGCCCCAGCATGGTGACAAACTCGCCGGGCGTGATATCCAGATTAAAATCTTTGACCACCAGGTTTTTGCCATCGTAGGTCTTTTGTACGTGCTGAAAACACACGTAATTTTGTTGGGTTGTGTTCATGTCGTCTTCCTTCCTGTTGTCAGTACCGTCGGACTTTCTGAAAGGGGCGCCAGCGGCACCCCATTCATTGGCATTTCGCCTTATAGGTTGTACTTGGAAAGATCCGGACGTGTGGCGATAGCCTGTTCCACTAAGGCAATCACTTGTTGGCGCTCAACCCCCTGAAGAAGTTGTCGCGGCGCGCGGACTTGCTCCGAGCCACGGCCACACACTTGCTCGGCCAGTTTGATGCACTGAACCAAAGTCGGAATGGTGTCCAGTTTCAGCAATGGCAGGAACCAACGATAGATTTCCAGCGCCTCGGCATAGCGCCCCTGGCTGGCAAGCTTATAGATCGCTACGGACTCTTCCGGGAAGGCGTTGGTCAGACCGGAAATCCAGCCGGTAGCGCCCAGCATAAGCGACTCCAGAGCAATATCATCAACGCCGCTGAACACTGTGAAACGATCGTCAAAACGGTTGTACAGCTCGGTAATACGACGCGTATCCGTTGTCGACTCTTTCACGGCGACGATGTTATCCAGCTCAGCCAACTGAGCCATGATGTCGAGATTCACATCCACCCCGTAAGCCACTGGGTTGTTGTAAATCATGATCGGCATCTCCGGCGTCGCCTGCGCGAGCGTGCGATAGTACGCCAGCGTTTCACTGTCTGATGTGCGGTACACCATGGCAGGCATCACCATGCAACCGTCAATACCAATATTCAGTGCATCCTGCATGTATTTCACTGAGGCTCCGGTGATCGATTCTGCGGTTCCAGCAATCAAAGGAACCCGGCCGTTCACCACTTCTTTAGCGGCCTGTAGAACCTGGCGTTTCTCTTCCGGGTAAAGAGCGCAATTCTCTCCCACGGTGCCAAGACAAATAATGCCGTTCACACCATCGTTGATCTGATTGTCGATCACGGTTTGGGTAGCATCGAGGTCAATCGACTGATCCTGACGAAACTGAGTACTGACAGCGGGGTACACACCTTTCCAATCTACGTTCATTAGCTTTCTTCCATATGTATATTATATGCAATTTTGCAAGGCGAGCGAAAATGCTCAGAGTTATCCGGCGTTCAAACCGGACGAATGTTTTAATACCGCCTTCACCGCGGCCAGGTCAGCCAGCGCACTGCCGACGGATTTGTATAACGTCACTTCCTGCGTGGTCTGACGACCATTTACAGTACCGGCGCACAACTCGGGCAGCTCGCCGCAGATATCACCAGCATCAAACACGCCTTCATCGATGGGGATCAGCAGATCACCAGCCTCAGCCAATACGTTGATCCGGCTGTCCACGTAAACTCGGGAACGAATCACTGCCTGAGTATCGCACTCACGCTTATCCCGGTCGTGATTGCCGATCAGGTCCATGTGGGTGCCGGCCCGAACACACGCCCCATCAAACAGAGGATCAGCAGCCCCTGTGACACAGGATATGATGTCGGCTTCCTGCACCGCAGCCGTAATGTCTTCAACCATGCTGACGCTGAATTGGCGCTCCGGTGGCAAAGCACGATATTCATCGCCGGACAAGATACGGTCTACGGCAGCCAGAGCCTTGTGCCGATCCCGTCCCCACACCTGTACCTGTTTCAGCGGACGAACCGCAGCATAGGCCCAGGCCACGTAAGCAGTCAGGTTTCCAGTGCCACAGATCAACAGCCGCTCCGCATCCTGGCGGGCCAGGTAATCGGCCGCGAGCGCTGACGCGGCCGCAGTGCGCCAGTACGTGAGCACTTTCCCGTCCACCAGCGCCAGCGGTTCCCCATTGTCGCGCCGAAACACCAACAACTTGGATGACAATACATCCTTACCCTGCGCCGGATTTTGCGGCAGATAGGTAAAGGCTTTGACGGTAATTAACTCCTCATTCCACGCTGGTAATAATGCAAAGGCGTCATAGCCGCCCTCTTCCAGCGGCATTACCCGACGCTGTGGAATGGTTGCCGGCCGGGCGTAGGTCGCACGCATAACCTCAATCAGTGAAGTCATGGTCAGGCTGTCTGCCACTTGTCTGGCATCAATGGTTATCATGTGTCCTCCCGGGCGCTGCATCGCAGCGCCATTGATGGTTTTGGGGTTAATTGAGCAACCAGGTGTTGAATTCTTCATTCAGTTCATCGGCATAATCCGACCACCATTCGTCGTTCATCAGAAACGCGGTGGCAAAATTGTCTGGTGCGGTCGGCAGATTGGCTAAAATGGCCGGGCTGACATAAGCCGCTGACGATTTTCGAGTGGGTCCGTATGCCACGTACTTCGCTTGCTCTGCCAACGGCTGCGTCCCGGACGAAAACGCAATAAAGTCGCGTGCCAATTTGGCATGACGGCTGCCTTTGGGAATCGCCCAACCGTTCATGTACCCCATCTGGTGATCCCAGATAATGCGAAATGGCTGGCCTTCATCCTGACGTGCATTGTGAATTCGGCCGTTAAATGCCGACGCCATCACCACCTCTTTATCCGCCAGCATTTGTGGTGGCTGTGCGCCAGTGGTCCACCACAACACGTAAGGTTTGATGGTATCGAGTTTGGCAAACGCGCGGGCCCGGCCCTCCGGTGTCTCCAGCAACGGATACACCTTATCCGGGGCGACACCATCCGCCAGTAACGCCCATTCCAGATTTCCCTGCGGCTGCTTTTGCAATGCCCGGCGCCCCGGGAAGCCGTCAATATCAAACAGGTCGGTGAGTTTGGATGGCATAGTTTTGCCTTTGAAAGCGTCTTCATTGACCGCTAGTACGGTCGAGACCACGATGGTATTGACGGCACATTCATGGATCGCGCCGGGAATAAAATCTTGCTCGGCTGGGGTGCCATCAGCTCCCGCAGGCAGGATGGACGGATCAACTGGCTCAAGCAGACCTTCAGCACAGCCGCGAACAATATCCGGCTTGTCGAGCGACACCAAATCCCAGCGAACATTATTGGCTTCGACCTGCGCTTTGATCTCGGCTAAACCGCCACTGAAATCTTCCGAGACAATCTCCACACCAGTGTGTTCGATAAACGGCTTATGGTAAGCCTCGACCTGGCTTTTGGTAAACGCCCCGCCCCAGGAAACCACCGTCAGTTTCTCTTCCGCCGATACGCTACCAGCGCCCAACAGCATACCTGAAATCAACATGGCAACCGGTGCCAGAGTCATTCGTGACATGTTTTGCTCCTTTTCGTGTTGTTCAGAGAGGCATCTTGTTACCGCTGTCAGACGCGCTTACTCGTTAACCTTTTCTTAACATAAACACCAAATATATTTTATACAATATTTAATTTTAAGATTTTCTAAACAAACCGTTGGAGTGTGAACGGCGCCACATCCAACGCAGGAGTGTCATCATTTACCATCGCTGCAATCAAATCAGCGGTAATCGCCGCCTGAGTCAACCCCAGATGTTGATGGCCAAACGCCAGTAAAATCCGGCCGTCAAAACACTGATCGATAACCGGCAGAGAGTCACAGGTCGACGGCCGGTTACCCATCCAGGTATCGCCTTTTTGCTCTGGGCTGAGGCCTTGCTCCAGCAGCGTATCCGCCATCGAAAGCAGCATATCGGCACGGCGCATATTGGCTGGCGCATTGATATCGGCATACTCGACCGTACCAGCCAAACGCAAACCGCCGGTCATCGGGGTCATAATAAATTTTCGATCGGCAGAGCTGACCGGAAACGGCAATGCCGGCGCGGGGCTAGACACCATCAGGTGATAGCCGCGCTCGGCTTGCAGCGGCACCCGAACCCCTGTTAAATCCCGCACCAAAGGCGCTGAGTAAGCGCCGGCGGCGATGATCACCTTGTCGCAGGTAACCTGGCCACGTTCTGTCAAAAGCGTGCCGCCGGGGCGAATCTTCATCACTTCACACGCTTCCACGCTCCCTCCCAATTGGAGCAACGCCCGTTCCAGTGTTTTACACAAGTGGTAAGGCTCAATGCTATGACCGGTTTGAGGGAAAAACACCCCCGCATGCACCTGATGACTGAGCGCTGGGGCCCGTACCCGAATGTGCTCAGCCGACCAGATTTCGCACGCGACACCCGCCGCACGCAACGCTTTGAGCGTGGTTTGATAACGATGAAAGAGTCGTTCACTTTCAAACGTGAGCAGCGAACCGTCCATTTTGAGCAGCTCGCGCCTACCGATGGAATCGAGCAACGTGTGCCAGCTTGCCACCGCTTTCTGATTCAGGCCGATCAACGCCTGAGTTGCGCGCGCCGTCGCCGTGGGTCTCGCCTGGAACAAAAAGCGCAGCATCCAGCCCAGGGTTTTCGGCAAGTCCTGCCAACGGACAGACACCGGTCCATCAGAAGCCCACAGCATCTTAGGCAGTTGCGGCAGCAAGCCCGGAGTCGCCAGAGGAAAGATCTGCTCAGTGGCAATGTGTCCAGCATTGCCTTTTGAACAACCATTGCCCGCGCCATGAGGGTCAAACAAGGTCACCTGATAACCTTGTTGTTGCAGTTTCAGACCAATGGCCAGACCAATCACGCCAGCCCCGACTACACCTATGGTGCCTTTTTTCGTCTCACCCTGATTCATCATGAGTTTTGCTCCGCATCACACTTCATAAAATAAATTGTATAAAATATATTTAACATTACGATAACATTGATAAGGTGTAGTTCAATCGATTTCTTATTCAAGGAGCTGAAAATGAGACAGGGGACCTTTTTCTGTATCGATGCCCATACCTGTGGCAATCCGGTACGTTTGGTCGCGGGCGGCGTTCCGCCTTTGCAAGGCAACACCATGAGCGAAAAGCGCCAGTACTTCCTTGAGCATTACGACTGGATTCGCCAGGCACTGATGTTTGAACCCCGCGGCCATTCGATGATGTCAGGTTCTGTGGTGCTCCCTCCTTGCAGCGACAATGCCGATGCCGCCATTTTGTTCATTGAAACCAGTGGCTGCCTGCCGATGTGCGGCCACGGCACCATCGGCACGGTCACCGCCGCACTTGAGCATAAACTGATTCATCCCAGACAACCTGGACGCCTGATCCTTGATGTCCCGGCCGGTCAGATTGAGGTTCACTATCAGACACAAGGTGACAAGGTCACCTCAGTGAAAATCTTTAATGTCCCGGCTTATCTGGCCCACCGCGATGTCAAAGTCTATGTCGAGGGACTGGGTGAGATCAGTGTCGATGTGGCCTACGGCGGTAACTACTACGCCATCGTGGATCCGCAATCTAACTTTCCCGGTCTTGAACACTACTCGCCGGACGAAATCCTGATGCTCAGCCCGAAAGTTCGTCTGGCCGTCTCTGAAACGGTGCAATGCGTACACCCAGACGATCCCACCGTGTGTGGCGTCTCCCATGTGCTGTGGACCGGCGCCCCAACTCAGGAAAATGCCACCGCGCGCAACGCGGTGTTCTACGGCGACAAAGCCCTCGACCGTTCACCGTGCGGTACGGGCACCAGTGCTCGCATGGCGCAATGGCATGCCAAAGGGCGACTGGCTGAGGGAAACAATTTCATTCACGAGAGCATTATCGGCAGCCTGTTCCATGGCCGCATCGAAGGCACCACGCAAGTCGGCGATCAACCGGCCATTCTGCCAAGCATCGAAGGCTGGGCACAGGTCTACGGACACAACACCATCTGGGTCGACGACGATGACCCATACGCCTATGGCTTTGAAGTGAAATAACAAGGATTGACCATGACCACTAAGACCCATTTTCAGGCCGTCAATGCATTTGACGGCACACTCCTGCCCGGCGATTTTCCGGTGCACGGTAAGAGCGATGTTGATCAGGCGGCGAAGGCGGCGGCCGGTGTCGCCCGTTTTTTCCGCCAGACCAGTGATCATAGCCGTGCTGAGCTATTGCGCTGTATCGCTGCCCAACTTGAATTACAGCAAGACGCGATTGTTGAGCGGGCTCATTTGGAAACCGCCCTGCCGCATGCACGCCTGAACGGCGAGCTCGCGCGGACAACTCACCAACTCCGCTTATTTGCAGAGGTCGTGATCGCAGGCCACTGGCATCAGGTCATCATGGATACGCCGGATAGCCAACGCCAACCACAGCCCAAGCCCGATATCCGCCGACAACAGGTTGCGCTCGGTCCGGTTGCGGTATTCGGTGCTTCCAACTTCCCGCTGGCCTTTTCCACCGCTGGTGGTGATACCGCGTCGGCGCTGGCAGCCGGATGCCCGGTGATTGTCAAAGGACACACGGCACATCCCGGGACCAGCGCGATGGTCGCGGAATGTATCCACCGGGCACTGGAAGAAAAAAACCTCCCCCACGAGATTTTCACTCTGCTACAAGGTGTGGAGCGTGAACTGGGCCAGTCTCTGGTCAGCCATCCGGCCATTAAAGCGGTCGGGTTTACCGGCTCTGTCGCGGGTGGCCGCGCGCTGTTCAACCTCGCTCAGCAACGCCCGGAGCCGATTCCCTTCTATGGTGAACTGGGGGCGATTAATCCAACGTTTCTTCTGCCAGCAGCGCTTGAGTCCAACCCGGAGCTGGCGCAGCAGTTCGTCCAGTCGATGACTCTCGGCTGTGGTCAGTTCTGCACCAAGCCCGGCGTGGTTTTTGTCCTCAACAGCCCGCAGGCACAGGCCTTTATTGAAACCGCGCAAACCCTGATCCGTCGGCAATCCAGTGTCACCCTGCTCACCCAAGGGATTGCTGACAGCTACCGCCAATACACGACCCAGCGCGCAGCCGATCCCGGTCTGAGAGTATGCACCACACCGGCAGCCGCCACTGATATTGTGCCTATGCTGTTTGTCACCTCCGCCCAACAATGGCAGCAAAACCCGCAATGGGAAGAGGAGATCTTCGGTCCGCAGTCGATGATTGTCGTCTGTGATTCTACCAAGGAAATGCTGACGCTGGCTCAATCACTGACCGGATCGCTGACCGCGACACTGCACGCTGCTGAAGCCGATTTTCCGTTGGCGGCACAATTGCTGCCCAGGCTGGAAGAGCTGGCCGGACGCATCGTCTTCAACGGTTGGCCAACTGGTGTCGAAGTCGGTTACGCCATGGTTCACGGCGGCCCCTACCCGGCCTCGACGCAATCGGCCTCGACATCCGTGGGCGCCGAAGCCATCCATCGCTGGTTGCGACCGGTCGCTTATCAATCGCTGCCGGACGCTCTGCTGCCTGAGGCACTGCAAAGTGACAATCCGCTGGCGCTCGTTCGTCAGGTTGACGGCCACTTCGATTAAGCCGAACAAACAGGCACTAGTTGGGTGCAATTCACCACACATCACTAAGCCCGCATACATTGCGGGCTTTTCATTGTTTGCCTTTTAAGCATTTCAAACGATTTCGCTTTAAAACTTATAATGTTGAAGAAATGCCCAACAAGGGCGACTTATGAAAATGTTTAAACCCACCCGCCCTGAATGTGGTGGCCGGCGCACAACAATAAAAACAAGTCAGCGCGAGAATAAAACGCTCCATGTGCTTTCTTGTGATTGTGTGAAGAAACTGACCCAATTACGGTTTAATTTGTAATACAAAAGCTGAACCTAAGGAGCCAAGAAATTATAACAATGAAAATTATTCGGTATTTTTCAATCTAATATCCTATTGTTTTCAGTAGCCTCTTGATCATCAATTAATCCTCGTTAAAGAACACTACATTATAGGATGATTAAAGACGGAGTTTAGCCGACTAGTGAGTGTTAGCCCGACACCAATAGATATTAATTAAGGAGAAAATATGTTTGATCACGTCGTATTTGGCGTTCGCGATTATGAAAAGAGCAAGGCGTTCTTTCTTAAGGTTTTAGAGCCGATTGGCATAGAGGTCGTGTCTGAAGGAGAACTCGGTATTGAACTTAGCGCTGATGGTAAAACATCACTGTGTATCCGTCTCCAACCGGTCGAAGCCCCATCTCATCTACATTTGGCATTTGTTGCTGAAAATCGGGAGCAGGTTGATAGCTTTCATCGTGTCGCACTGGAATTCGGAGCCCAGGACAATGGGGCACCAGGTTTGCGCCCAAACTATAGTGGTACATATTATGCGGCGTTCGTTATTGGCCCAGACGGACACAACATCGAAATGGTGTGTCACGAGGGAGAGGGCTAACAAGGCGTTTATGAGGGATGTGGCACGCGTGGCATTTTCAGTATGCGTTGGATTTAGTGATTACGGTGTTATGCAGCTAAACGATAAGTATTGATTTTCAGGAGTTGAATATGAAAAGGATTTTAGGTTTCGCGCTGATAGCTGTGATTCAAGGCTGTA
This sequence comes from Vibrio sp. V38_P2S17PM301, assembly GCF_009904845.1. NCBI lineage: Bacteria > Pseudomonadati > Pseudomonadota > Gammaproteobacteria > Vibrionales > Vibrionaceae > Vibrio > Vibrio sp. V38_P2S17PM301. The sequence continues at coordinate 116,128 of NZ_WXWO01000001.1, forward strand.
CGAACAAATCAGCAGTTACAGAAACGTCAGTGGGAGAGTCGTGTATAGGTACTACGGGTATCAGTGGTGAACTAAGTAACAAATTTAAACCAATCCCAGACCCATCGCTGCTTGCTCAATCACTCGGAGAGCCGTTACAAGGCAAATTGTGCCAAGGTGCTGTATATCAAAATACGCAAGATGTGACTATCTATCGAGCATGGAATAGTACAAACCCTAACAGTCAATTCGGTCAATGGTGGGCACTTGAACTTCCCTCAGGGAAGACAGCGGAGTATAGGAAAAACTATGAGATTTGCTATCAATGGTCACCGTTGGATAAGCTTTCGAAATGCACATTGAAAGCAGGGACTAAAGTTGTCGTAGGTAATGGTCAAAGTGCTGAATGTTCGGCGTATTTAACCTACCCGGTATCTGAAGTTCAACAACTATTCATAGTAGATTCAGGCAGTTCAGTGGTTAATTGTCAGCTCTATGACAGCGTAATTTCTTGGGAATAAAGCGTTTACTTTGAATCGCTGCATAACAAAGCATTTAAGGCCGATTCGCAACGCTTGGTATTTTGGGTTCGAATCGGCTTTAGTGTTGACAGCACAATGGATTAGGTTAGATGATCGCGCTGCTCACTACTTCACGCGGCGTTAAGTCCATGTAGTAAGGAAGCAGGTTTGAACGAAATGATTAAGCAAGTAATTGATGATCCATCAACCCGGGTTGGTAAAGTCTTTGCTTTCTCGATTCAGGCGTTAATAGTGCTTTCCCTCATTAGCTTTACATTGGAAACCTTACCAAATCTGAGCTTTTCTGCTCGTCGGTATTTGAGATTCATTGAAGTAACTACGGTTATTGTTTTTACTATAGAGTATCTTGTACGAGTTTATTGTGCCGACAATAAAGTGAAGTTCATATTCTCATTTTTTGGTTTAGTAGATTTATTGGCAATTTTACCTTTTTATCTATCGACCGGGGTTGATTTACGGTCCTTAAGAGCGTTCAGACTGCTTAGGTTAGTAAGGATATTGAAATTGGCTCGATATAACGCAGCAGTTCGTCGATTTCATCAAGCTTTTAAAATTGCGAAAGAAGAGCTGGCTCTTTTTCTAGCTGTTTCATTAATCGTTCTCTATCTGGCCAGTGTGGGTATTTATTATTTTGAAAATCCGGTTCAACCAGAGGTCTTTAGCTCTATTTTTCACAGCTTATGGTGGGCAGTTGCGACGCTAACGACCGTTGGCTATGGGGACATTTACCCGATTACACCTGGAGGGAAGGTCTTCACATTCTTTGTCCTAATTGTAGGGCTTGGTATCGTTTCAATTCCCGCTGGATTAGTGGCATCTGCGTTGTCAAAAGCCAGAGAGATGGACGACTAAAAGTTAACTTAACAAAGCGTTTTAGGTTTGTTGATTAGCGTTGCTCCCCCTTTTAACCGGGCGTTACGCAAGAAGTGAGAACATAAAAGGAATCCTCTAGTAATGAAATTTTTGAATACTGTATTGATGCTCATTCTGCTACAAACAAATGCTTTTGCGTATGACATCGGTGTGCAACAACTTCAGATTGCTTCTCAAGAACGAGCAGCGAATCTTCAAGTCACGGTTTGGTATCCTGCATTACCGGGAGGTAAGAAGGTAATCCTCGGTGAAAACATCTTTTTTGAAGGCACGCCAGCGATGCGGGATGCGCCTATCGCAAACAGCCGGTTCCCTCTTATTCTTCTTTCCCATGGCGCTGGCTTAGGAGGGCGGGCTGAGGCCATGAGTTGGCTTGCAACACCGCTTGCTGAAAAAGGGTTTATCGTAGTGGCTCCGACTCACACTGGCAATACAGGCCCTGACCGCTCGGCATTAGAAACCATGAAGTTATGGCTGAGAGCATCTGACCTTTCGGAGACGCTTAACGCTATTGAGAAAAATACAGCGTTCAGAGCGCATATTAACTTCGACAAAATAGGCGTTTTAGGTATGTCGATGGGCGGTGGTACTGCGTTATCGATTGCAGGTGCTCGAATCGCCCCCGAGTTGTTGATGAGCTATTGTGACACGATGGATCTCAATGCATCACTGTGTGACTGGGTGCGCTTGAGTGGTGTTGACTTGCGTAAGATAAATCCGGAGTCGGCCAGCCGAGATAACCAAGATAATCGAATTAAATTCGCCATGGCGATTGATCCTGTGCCCTCTGACATTTTTGCAGTAAATACATTTTCAGAAATTACCATTCCGGTCATGCTGGTAAATCTTGGCAAAAAGGAAGACATTCCTAAAACGGCACAGGCGTCAAAGGTCGCGGCCGTTATCCCCGACAGTACCTACAAAATAATAGAGAATGCCAGCCATTTTTCGATGTTTGGATTGTGTAAGCCGAATGCTTCGGAAATCGCTAAGGAAGAAGGCATCGATGAACCTATTTGTAAAGATGGCGACCAAGGTTCACGAAGCGAGATTCATACACGGTTGATCGATATGGTTGCAGAGGCTTTCGGTCGCTTAGGTTAACTGTTTAACTCGTGCCCTGTCGCTCCCAACCGGACAGCAGGGCCTTTTTCTTATCCGTTCGGAATATCAATCAAAAAGGATTTGACGTTACCGACACCGGGTGAATTGTTCCGCCTGCCCCCTGCCAATCTTCCTTCATCGCCGGATCCATGGTGTGCAGAATAAAGCCCATATGCGCACCTTTTTGTAGTATCGACATGGAAATAACGTGTAAAGCTCACTGAGGAGGTTACTCTTGGCACGGTTAAAAAGCCACCAACCGGTGCCTTTTTGTTGCGCTCAGCTCTCAAAAACCGGGACATATAGTCGGCTCAGGATTCAAAATCACTACACTAGTGTATATTGGATAAAATATTTCAGAATGCTGGAGACGAGGATGTCACAGAAACCCGTTTTTAAAACGCGGACCCAATTGGTCGAGGAAGCAATTCGCGCTCAGATCCTCAAGGGTGAGCTGAAAACCGGCCAGCCGCTGCGTCAGGACGCACTGGCCAAAGAGTTTAACGTCAGCCGGATCCCTGTTCGTGAAGCCTTGGTACAACTCGAAGCTCAGGGGCTGGTCAGCTTTGAGCCGCACAAAGGGGCCACCGTTACCGAGCTGTCGCCCGATAAAATTGACGAGCTGTTTGAGCTGCGCGCCGTGGTTGAATGCCACATCCTTGAGCGCGCCATTCAAAACATGACCGACGCGGATTTGGAGCGTGCCCGCCAGGTACGTGAGCGCTTTGAAAGTATTGTTAACAGCGGCGACGAAGTGGAAGAATGGAGCAACTATAACTATGAGTTCCACAAAGCCCTCTACGCGCCAGCCAACATGCCCGAAACCATGGACGTGATATATAACCTCAACACCAAATGTGACCGTTATATTCGTCTGCAACTGCTGTTCACCACAGGCATTGAGAAAGCCGAAAACGAACATCTGGCGCTGTTTGAGATGTGCCAGAACCGCGACATCGAGGGCGCTAAGTATCTGCTGAAAAAACACATACTCGAAGCTGGCAGCGCCATCCGCGACTTACTACTGGAAAGGCAATAACACCACCTCAGTTAAACCACGGCTCGGAGAGAACGGATGCACATCGGACCGAAATTTTTGCTTGCAGCGATCAGAAAAAAAATCAAAGACGAGGGGCTGTGTTACAGCTCCTTATCGGAAAAAACCGGCATTCCTCTTTCAAGTATTAAGCGTCATCTGCATAACCCATCCCTGGGGCTTGATAAGATTCTGATGTACGTCAATTACCTCAATACCAACCTGATTGAGTTAACCAAACTGGCCAATCAGATCCAGCATGAGAACGAACAGTTTGTGACCGAGGATCAAGGCAAGCTGTTTCTTGAACACCCGTATCTGATGGACTTCATCTATATGGTCACCTCGCGCAATCTGGCACCGGAAGCAATCGCCGAAGAATACAATCTGTCCGATACCAGTTTGCGCTTTTACCTGCGTATTGCCGAAATTCTCGGCTACATTGAGGACTTTGGCGATGGGCTGTTCTATCGTTCCGGACGACGCTTTCTGCTCAAGGAAGGATCCGACATCGACACCCTATTTCGCCACCGTTTCCAGAAAGAATCCCTTTCTCACCCAGTTAACCCCGGCGTGTGCGTTGGACGAATTCGCCTGACCCCAACCCAACGGGCTCAGCTTGAAGACGATCTCTACGTAAAACTGATTGAGCTGAATGCGATCAACTGTTCCAATGACGAAGGCGAAGAAACCAACATTATGATGCGCTGTACGCCCGGAAAACAGATCCTGTTCTCTGATGGCCTGCCCAATATCGATGGTGCTCTGCTTAAACACGTCTCTGAGTCTTTTCCTAAGTAACCATCTGAATTTATTCATCTATTCCTCTTCCACTCGGATCAAGCCTGAACAAGGCAAAGCGCGAACCCGTGTGGCTGAAATTTCTCTGGTCTCATTTTCTGAGCCCGGAAAGCTCTGGATCCGAACCTTTGTTACTAATATGTTAAATACAAATTGAGAATAAATTTTATACAATATACCTTTTCCTTGTTGCATAACGACAAAAACACAACGAGGAAGTCATGAAGATAAGCAAACTACTGATGCTGAGTGCCGCGATTGCCGGTGCTTTTTCAGCCGGGGCTATCGCCAAGCCTTACCCTGCAGGAACGCAACTCGCAACAACACAGGAAATCACCCTCAATAACGGCGCGGAAGTCACGTCGATTGACCCAGCAAAACAGGCCGCGGAGCCAGCGTTTAACCTCGGTCGAGACCTGTTTGAAGGACTCACCATTCAGGACAAAACCGGGAAAACCATTCCCGGAATAGCCAGCAGTTGGACCGTAAATGACGACAACACCGTGTACACGTTCTCCCTGCGTAACGCCCACTGGTCCAATGGCGATCCGGTAACCGCGCAGGATTTTGTCTACAGTTGGCAACGCCTGCTGGATCCGAAAACCGCCTCGCCTTACGCCTGGTTTGCCGCCATTCCCAAAATCAAAAACTCGGACAAAATCATGAAAGGCGAAGCCAGCCCGCAGACTATGGGCGTAAGGGCGATCGATGCGCACACTTTTGAAGTCACGCTCGAGCAATCGGTGCCGTTTTTCATCAAATTGCTCAGCCATCCGGTGTTGGCGCCCGTACATCAGGCAACCGTGGAAAAGTACGCGAGCGAGTGGACCCAGCCACAATACATAGTGACCAACGGCGCTTTTACGCTTTCCGAATGGAAAGTGAACGAAAAATTGGTGATGGTGAAAAACCCGCACTACTGGGATTACGAGAACGTCGTGTTGGAAAAGATCACCTGGTTGCCTATCGGTGACGCCAATGTTTCACTCAATCGTTACCTGGCCGGAGACATCGACGAAGCCTTATCCATTCCAGCGGCGCAAAAGAAAAAGCTGCTGAAGGAATACCCGCAACAAGTCGCCAACACCAGCGCGTCACTTGGCTCCAGATTCTATTATCTCAACACTCAAAAAGGTCCGACTCAGGATGTAAGGGTTCGCAAAGCGCTGTCTTACGCCATTGATCGCAACATTCTCACCAAAGCCATTTTGAAAAACGGTGGCATTCCTATGTATACCCTGGTGCCTCCGCAAACCGATGGATTTACTTCCCAGACACCTGAGTTTGCCAACTGGAATCAGAAACAGCGTAACGACAAAGCCAAAGCGCTGCTGGCCGAAGCAGGCTACGGCAAAGACAAACAGCTGAAGCTGACGTTCACCTTACCGACCTTTTCCACCGATGTGAAAGTGGCAACGGCTATGGTAGGCATGTGGAAAAGCGTGCTCGGCGCTCAGGTGGAGATCAAACAGCTGGAGCCGAAAGTATTTTACGCCCTGAAAGATCCAGGCAACATCAGCCGCGGTGGCTGGACCGCAGACTACAACGAAGCATCGACCTGGTTAGATCTGTTTGTCTCCACGGGTGAGTACAACGACTCGCGCTATAACAACCCGAAATATGACCAGCTCATGGCCGACTCGAAAGTGCTCGATGATCCGTCCCAAGAGTACCTGCAAGCCGAAGCCTTACTGCTGGACGATATGGCGATCATTCCGGTCTACCGTCCGGGTAACGATCAGTATCTGCGCCAACCCTACATTGGGGGCTACGAGCGCACCAACCCAGAATCCTCTTACTACCGCAAAAACGTGTACGTGAAAGCCCATTAACCGGGCCGTATTTGGGGCCGGGTGTCTGCGGTTCGGCATGAACGCACCCGGCTCCCTTTTTCGCGGTTACTCGGAGAATCATTATGTTGCTCTACATTCTGCGTCGTCTGCTCATCGCGGTTCCGACGCTGCTGTTCATCGCGCTGGTTTCCTTTTGGCTGATGCACATCGCACCCGGCGGTCCGTTTGATATGGAGCGTCCGATGCCAGAAGTGGTGCGCGCTAATATCGAAGCCAAATTCCACCTGGATGAACCATTTCTGGTTCAGTTCTTTATCTACATTGGCAACTTCGTTCGTGGCGATCTCGGCCCCAGCTTTGTTTATCAGGATTTTAGCGTTACTCAGTTGGTCGCACAGTCCTGGCCAGTCTCGGCCATACTGGGTGTGCTGTCGTTTTGCATTTCAGTGCCTTGCGGCATGTTGCTTGGCACGGTCGCGGCACTCAAACGCAACAGTCGCTTGGACTATTTGCTGATGTCGCTATCGATGACCGGAGTGGTGATCCCTGCGTTTGTGCTGGCGCCAGTTCTGGTGACCATTTTTTCTGTCCAGCTCAACCTGCTGCCGGCCGGTGGCTGGGAAGGCGGCAAGTTGGCGTTTTTGATCCTGCCGGTGTTAAGCCTGGCGATAGGTTCTATTGCCAGTATCGCCCGAGTGATGCGCGGAGCCATGATAGAAACCCTCAATCAGCCTTATATCCGTACCGCCAAAGCCAAGGGCCTGTCTACCCGTTACATTCTGTTCCACCACGCACTGCGCCCTTCTCTGATCCCAGTGGTTGCCATGCTCGGCCCGGCTTTTGTCGCCGTTGTGACCGGGTCGGTGATCATCGACATCTTTTTTGGCACTGGCGGCATGGGGCAGCACTTCGTATCCGGAGCGCTCAATCGCGACTACGGCCTGGTAATGGGCATTACGCTGATCGTCGCCTCGCTCACCATCTTCTTCAACCTGATCGTCGATTTACTCTACACCGTGATCGACCCGCGTATCCGCATTTAGGAGGCAGGATGCTGACGACAAAAAAACTCGATAGTACCTTGCTGTCTGAACGCATGGTAGCTCAAGTGGAGGCCGTCGAAGGCCGCAGCCTGTGGCAGGACGCCTGGGCCCGCTTTCGTAAAAATCGCGCGGCCATGGCGTCGGTCTACGTACTGCTGCTTATTATTTTGTGCATCACCTTTGGCCCCAGCCTCTCTCCCTACAACCATGATGAGATCGACTGGAACGTAGTTGCTGAACCTTATGAGCTGGGCAAGCCATCTCTTGAGAGCGGACACTACTTCGGTACCGATGATCTTGGTCAGGATTTGTTTGCGCGCACCATGAAAGGCGGTCGTTTGTCCATCATGGTCGGCTTTATGGGGGCGCTGGTCGCGGTGGTGATCGGCACCATCTGGGGCAGTATTTCCGGCTACGTAGGCGGTATGGTCGACAGTGCCATGATGCGCATCATTGAAGTGCTGGATTCGGTGCCATTCATGTTCATGGTGATCCTGTTTGTAACCCTGTTCGGCAACAATATTTATCTAATTTTCGTGGTCATCGGCATGGTCTCCTGGCTTGGTATTGCCCGGGTGGTACGTGGGGTCACCTTCAGTATCAAGAAGCGCGAATTCATCGAAGCCGCACATTCAATTGGCGTGTCTAAATTCACCATCGTCCGCCGACACATTCTGCCCAATGTCCTTGGCATCGTCATGGTGTATTCCTCACTCATGGTGCCGGGATTCATTATGTTCGAATCTTTTCTCAGCTTTCTCGGACTCGGCGTCCAACCACCAGACACCAGTTGGGGCATCCTGATCGCCGAAGGCGCCAAAACGATCGATGTCGCCCTGTGGTTGCTGCTGTTCCCTTCGTTGTTTCTGGTGGCCACTCTGTTTTGCTTTAACTTCATCGGCGATGGCCTGCGTGATGCCCTCGACCCGAAAGATCGCTAAGGAGCCGATATGACCATTTTATCGATTCAGAATATGAACGTACGCTTTGTCACCCCAGACGGTCAGGTTCAGGCAGTCAGTGACCTCTCGTATCAGATTGCCGCGAGTGAGACGCTGGGGATCGTCGGAGAATCGGGCTCGGGGAAAAGTCAGTCGGTGTTTGCCCTGATGGGCCTGACCGCCGAGAACGGTCTGGTCAACGGTGAGGCCAACTTTCATGGTGAAAACCTGCTCACCATGTCCAAACGCCAGCTCAATCGCGTGAGGGCGGAGAAAATCGGCATGATCTTTCAGGATCCGATGACCTCGCTCAATCCGTTTATGAAAATCGGCAAGCAGTTGTGTGAAGTGCTGATGGTACACAAAGGGATGAGCAAAGCCGAAGCTCGCCGCGAGTCCATCCGCATGCTGGATGCCGTGCGCATTCCGTCCCCTGAAACGCGATTGACTCAATATCCTCACGAGCTTTCCGGCGGGATGCGTCAACGGGTTATGATCGCCATGGCATTGCTGTGTCGCCCGGAATTGCTGATTGCAGACGAACCCACGACAGCGCTGGACGTTACGGTACAAGCTCAAATTCTGGCTCTGCTGCGCGATCTGCAACACGAATTCAACACCGCCATTTTGCTGATCACCCATGATATGGGCGTGGTCGCGGAAATGTGCGATCGGGTACTGGTGATGTATGGCGGCCGGAAAATGGAAGAGGCGGACACCGACACCCTGTTCCGCCAACCCGCTCATCCGTATACCCAAGGGTTGCTGAAAGCGATTCCCTCAATCAGTGAAGACATGCAGCGATTGCCGACGATACCGGGTAATCCGCCCAGTGCGCTGATCAACAGCAAAGGTTGCCCGTTCAAAGAACGTTGCAGCCACTACCGACCGGATTGCAGTGCAGTTACACCGGCATTTCTGCCACTGAGTCCGAGTCAGGCCATTGCCTGTCACGTGATGGGACAACACAACGTCACCCCTTTGGTTCGCTCGGCATAAGGAACACGTCATGGAACAACACGATATTTTACTCTCCGCTCGCGAAGTGAAAGTGCACTTTCAGGTGGGTAAGCACTTTCTTCCCAGCCGGCGTAAAATTGTTCAGGCCGTCAACGGTATCGATCTTGATGTCTACCGCGGGGAAACGCTGGGGATCGTTGGCGAGTCCGGCTGTGGTAAATCAACACTGGCACGTGCACTGCTGCGTCTGGTTGAACCCACCAGCGGTACGCTCAACTGGAAAGGTGACGACATGCGCGCTTTTAATAAACGCACACTGGCACATCGTCGCCGTGAGTTTCAGATGATATTTCAGGATCCCTCAGCCTCACTCAACCCGCGTCTGACCATCGCCGAATGCATTGCTGAGCCTCTGCTGACCCATGAGCCACAGCTCAAACGCCCTCAGGTTGAGCAACGTGTCATGGCGATGATGGACAAAGTGGGCCTTTTGCCCAGCCAGCGTAACCGCTATCCGCATGAGTTTTCCGGCGGTCAGTGCCAGCGGGTGGGCATTGCCCGTGCTTTGATCCTCAATCCGGATCTGGTGGTATGCGACGAACCAGTCAGCGCACTGGATGTCTCCATTCAGGCCCAGGTGATCAATCTGCTTGATGACCTCAAGCAGGAAATGGGGCTGACCTTAGTGATGATTGCACACGACCTCAGCGTCGTGCGCCACATCAGTGATCGGGTGATGGTGATGTATCTCGGTAAACCCATGGAAATGGGCCGGTACGACAAGGTATTTGACCAGGCTCAGCATCCCTACACTCAAGCGTTGCTGTCTGCCGTGCCAATAGCCAATCCCACACTGGCACGCCAGCGTGACGTGCAGCTTCTGCCCGGCGATTTACCCTCTCCCCTCAATCCACCGAGTGGCTGCGTATTTCGCACCCGCTGTCCTCAGGCCAGCGAACTCTGCGCCCAACAGCCGCCAACTCCGAGTGGCAACGATGAACACCATCTTTTCTGTACCCATAATCGATTAGGAACTGTGTAAGTATGAATTCGATCTGTCAGCGTCTGGCGGCTTTGCGCCAGGCCATGAGTCAGCACTCGCTGGCCGCCTACATTGTCACCAACAACGATCCACATAACAGCGAATACTCGGCCGATCACTGGCTGGCTCGCAGCTGGATCTCCGGCTTTACCGGCTCGGCTGGCGATGCCGTGATCACCGCAGACGGCGGTGGTGTCTGGACCGATGGCCGCTACTATATTCAGGCAGAAGAACAACTGACTGGATCAGGCTTAAACCTGTTTAAAGCCAGACAAGCGGAAACCCCAACCATTGCCGAATGGCTGACCGATACACTACCACCCGGCGCAAGAGTCGGCGTGGACGGGCGGACAATCAATGTGAATGTCTATCAGCAGTTAACCCTGGCGTTTGCTGACAAAGGCATAGAATTGGTGCTCGAGCATGATCTCATTGACCCGATTTGGACAGATAGGCCATCGCGTCCAGACACCCGGGTGTTTAACTATGATCTGGAATACGCCGGGGTTGAGACCACGGACAAACTGACCGCAATCCGCAGTTGGATGACGCAGCGAAAGAGCGATGCGTTGCTGGTTTCGACGCTGGATGACGTGATGTGGACCTTAAATATCCGTGGTGGCGACACTATGTATTGCCCGCAGTCAGAATCCTACCTTCTGATCACCACAGAAACATGCCAATTGTTTATCGAACCAGACAAGCTGCCTGCCGATGTCGCCGCTACGCTGTTGCAGCAGTCCGTGACTGCGCAGCCATACAGCGCAGTCAGTGAAACGCTTGCCACACTCGGCCAAGGCTCCCGCCTGACTCTCAACCCTGCCAGCACGGACAGCTTGTTGATCAGCCGAATCCCCAAAGAAATTGATGTACATGGCGAGCCTTGCCCCATCACCGACATGAAAGCTCAGAAGAACCCGGTTGAGATGGCCAATATGGAAAAAGCCCTGGTGATGGACGGTGTCGCCGTGGTGCGGTTCATGCACTGGCTGGAACAACAAGTGCCCGGTGGCCAAGTAACCGAGTTGTCTGCGGAAGCACAGCTGCGCGCCTGGCGTCAGCAGAATCCGAATTACATCGGCGAAAGCTTTCGCACCATCGCGGGATTCGCCGCCCATGGGGCCAAAATGCACTACGCCGCCGATGCGCAAAGCAACGTGATCGTTGATGAAAGCCAATTTTTTCTGGTCGACTCCGGCGGTCAATACCTCAACGGTACCACCGACATCACACGCACATTTCACTTTGGCCAGCCGACTGAGCAACAACGCCGCGATTATACCCTGGTGTTAAAAGCCGTGATCCGTCTGACCCAGGCCCGCTTTCTTCAGGGATCGACCGGCGCCAATCTGGATGTACTGGCACGCGGCGTCCTGTGGCAACACGGTATCGATTATAAATGTGGTACCGGCCACGGAGTCGGTGTGTGTCTCAACGTCCATGAGGGACCGCAAAACTTCTCACAGAACCTGAAAGAAGTGGCGCTCAAACCTGGTATGGTGATCACTAACGAGCCCGGTGTTTACCGTGAAGGCGAATACGGCGTGCGCATCGAAAACATCATGAAAGTCATCGAGGTGGAACGCAATGCGTTCGGTACCTTTTATGGCTTTGACACCATCACACTCGCGCCAATCGCCACCGCACCGCTGGATACCAGCCTACTTGATGCACACGAATTGAGCTGGCTGAATCACTATCACCGTCGAGTTTACGAGACCTTAGCACCCCATCTGGATACCGACGAAAAACAGTGGCTGCTCAGCGCGACCCAGGCCATCGTTTAACATACTGTACATTCCCTGTTTCATCCTCCTTTTGCCAGCGCTCTGCTGGCTTTTTTTGTTGGCAATGGCTCGCTGGTCGTTTGTTGGGGCAATGACGCACCAATAATCGATGTCATCAATTCAACACAAATATGTCTTTGATCATTCAAGCGACATTCATATAGCTCACCTAAAGTAATACTGGACTATACCAAATAGTTAGTTACACACTCATCATGGAGGAAAAATGAAAACAACGTTACTTGGCCTGGCTTTAGCTGGCTTATCTCTATCGCTGCATGCGGCCGACAATAAAGTACTTTTGATCGGCATCGACGGGCTGCAATACGAAAAACTCGCTGGCGTCGATACCCCGGCCTTTGACCGTCTCAATATCACCAAAGCTTATACGGGCGGGATCGCCGGTACATCCACCGAGCAACTGACCAAAAGCGGCCCCGGCTGGGCCACGATTCTGACAGGCGTGTGGGTTGACCGACATCAGGTGACCAACAATGACTCCGGGCTTGCCAACAGTGATGTGAAAAGCGTTTATCGCTACATTGCGGAAGCCAACCCTCAGGCGGATATCTCCAGTTTCAGTACCTGGGCACCGATCCACACACAGTTTTTCAGTAACGATTTGGAGCTAATGACCCGTTATACCTCAGGCGGCACCGATGACAGCAATTTACAACAGACGCTGACCACGCTAAGCAGTCAGGATCCGGATTTCATCTTTTTGCATTTGGATGAACCGGATGAAGTCGGCCACAGTCAGTGTTTTGGATCCGCGTACAATGCCTCCATTAAAGCGGCCGACCAGCGTCTGGGCCAATTACTGGACGCCGTCGAGCAGCGTGAACAGCAAGGTGAAGACTGGCTGGTTCTGGTCACCACCGACCATGGTCGCACACCGGTGACCGGATGCGGCCACGGCAATCAGACCAGTCAGGAAAAAACCATTTTTATTGCCACCAATCAGTCGTTGAACACCGAGTTCAGTCAAGTGACCCAGAATCCGGTTAACACCGATTTTGGTGGCTTGTACGGATACGCCGCGCAAACGGCCATTACTCCGACCATTGTGCGCTTTTTGGCCGCGGATACCGGTACTCAAACCGATTTCGCCAGTACCCCGATGGTCGGTGAGCCTGGCGTTCGCAAACTGATGTACCACAACGGTGCGTTCAGTTGGGTCAATGGCAGCTCGGCCGAAGTTGAGGTGTACCGTAACAACACTCTGGTCGACACTCTGAATAATGGCGAAACCCAATGGCAGGATCCAACCGCTCCCCAGGGAATCAATCACTACCGTTTTATGCAAAACGACGTGTCGGTCAGCTATCAGATCTCTCAGCTCGATCTAACCGCCGCTCACCAGTGGCACAATGCCAAGAGCTACTTCTTTGGTCAAAGCGGCCGCTACTGGCGCTACGATACCGTCTTGGATAAAACCGACAGTGGCTACCCGACTCCAGTGACTGATTACAACTGGCCCGGGCTTGCCGATTACAAACAGCTGATCGATGCCGCGTTCTACAAAGATGCCAACACGGTGTATTACTTTCTCAGCGATGGCCGTTACCTCAGCTACGATGTGCAGGCGGATCGAGTTCGGGACGGCTACCCAAAAGCCGTAAGTGACAGTGACTGGCCAGGGCTGGCACCTTACGCAGACCGCATCCAGGCGGCGCTGAAATGGCAGGGAGAGCGGGTGTATTTCTTCCTCCGCGACGGCACGTATCTACGCTATAACCTCAGTGAGAATCGTGTCGACAGCGGCTATCCAAAGCCAGTCAATGACTCGACATGGCCGGGGCTGGGGGCATACGCTGGAAAAATTACCGCGGCGCTGAAATGGAACGATGCTCGAGCGTATTTTTTCGTGGAAGGGAATCAGTACCTAAGATACAGCATCTCGGCCGACCAGGTGGATGCCGGTTATCCTAAACCGATCAACAGTTCGACCTGGCCCGGGTTGCAGTAACCCTGAGTATAAAAAACCCGGCCTATGCCGGGTTTTTGCAGTTACCAGATTAACGACAGGACGTCGCATCGAAATCAACAGCCAGCGCCACGCCGCTGAACGCACCGGAGATTTTGAGGTAACCCCAATAGTTGCTCTGACTATTGACGACAATACACTCCTGGTTACCGCTGTTATCCGACGACGCGTCCACATTGCTGCCGTCCGGCCAGCCCTGATTGCTGTATTCCAGCTTAAGGTCACCACTGCCCTGCCCAGTCGTGATGACAATCGACTGTCCGGCATTGACGGCTTCGATGCTCAGCCAAATCACGTCCTGACTGGCAAGACACACAGGTTCGCCGACGGTAACACGCCCGCCGGAAACCGTTGGCTGACCGTCACAGCCAGGCAGTGACGAGCCGTTAACCAATTGAGTGGTCCATTGCTCAAACTCGCCCTGATACTGCACAGCCCACTGATCAATGATGGTTTTGTAGCCGCTCCAGTTACCAGCCCGAGTTTCCGCCAGCATCAGGTTTACCTCATCCGGATGACGTTCGAACATGAAGCGCACCGCCAGATAACCCCAGCGGTAGATACGGTCGACATCAAAGCCATCGTAGGTGGTGTCAAAGATTTCACTTAGGGTGTACACCGAACCGTCTTCGATGGTATCCAGCGCAGCCTGGTTGTCCTTTTCTTTGGACACGTACTCAGCCACCCCTTCGCTCCACCATACCACTTTCTCCGTCGGTGCCGAAAAGTCTCCGTACATATCAAAACGCCCGTCCAGATAATGGACGTATTCGTGTTCCAGGTTCCAGATGTAGTGATCCGGATTGGCGTAGCTGGCTTCATACGCAATGAAGTTCGGCACATTCCCCGGCTGAGACGGGTCACCTTCCAGGTACATACCACCGTTGTTGGTGTCTATGCCAAAAATCGGCCCGGCGTACTTACCGTAGTCTTCGATGGAGTTAAAGATATTTACTTGTAGCTGGGTATTGTGATCGTCGGCAACCGGCTGGCTGCCGGTTTCAAGCGTGGTATGAAAATACCCCTCTTCAAAGCCCATTTTGTCACAGGCGGCCTGTTGTTGAATCGCCGTCAAATCTTGCGACAAAATGCGGATCGTCGGGCTACACGTATAACTCTGCGCTAAAACCTGCGCTTTCAATTGCGTTTCAAAACCGCAAATCCCGTAGTCACTGCAATCCGCATAGTAAGATACCACGTCCGCCGCTCCCAGCCAGACCGCATCACCACTGCCATACATCGGATACTGATCAAACAGTTGGGTCAGTTTCTGTTTCACCAAAGGCTGTATCGAGGTGTTGCTGTACATGGTCAGACGGCCCAGCTCTTTCCCTGCATTTGCCAACATGAACTCCGAGTCACTACCCACCATCGACTGATTCAAGGCAAACTGGCTCAAAGCCTCAACCAACTGCGTTTGTTTACCAATCTGAGCCACAAACTGATTGTTCCACTGACCACGGTACAAAATGGTGAATATGCCGTTAACGGCATTTCGCATATACCAGTGCTGGGCATAATCGCTGTTCCAGCGCGTCAGCCACTGTGTCACCACATCCAGGTACTCATGTTGTAGCTCCGCGCTGTCCATGGTGATGATCACTTCACCCAACACTTTGCCATGCGCATCGTTGCTATCGTAAAAATGGGGACTGGCAACAAACGCATCCACCGACTCTTTCACCGCAGTGGTCACCCAGCTGGCGAGCGTCACCCCATCGTTATAGAACTCAGCGTAAAACCCGGCCCGCAGATAGAGAAACAGCGCTTCCAGTTCGCTGCTGCCACCACCCGGGTAATTTTTGGCCAGTTGTGTGGTGTACTTGGCCACCTGATACATATTGTTCGAGTCGAATGCGCTGACTTGAGTGGCACTGTCTGCACCGAACAGTTCGTTGACACACTGCGAACCCTGAGTGCGAATTTCACTGATAAGTTGATTGGTGTCTGAAGTGGCAAACGCCGATACATCGCATTCAACCGTCGCTTCAGCGCTCATGCTGCGCAGCAAGGATTGAGCTTTTTGAGGCGGTTGCATTGTCTGACGTGTCGGTGCACGGTCATCCTGATGGGTTTCAACGCCATGATGATGTTCCAGGTTCAGTGGTTTATGTTGTGGGGTCGGCGCTGACGCAGCCCAAGCGTGCGTCCCAGCCAACATCGCTACCACGGCGATGGTCAGTTTTTTCAGTTCCATTATGTTTCTTCTTTTGTCGTAAATTAATCCCGCTTACCGAACGGCCAGTAAGCACTGACGCGGAGAACGAATCAGCCGTCTCACAGTAAAACTGCAACAAAAGCATTAGAAACAAATTTTTAACATTCTCAATAAAAGGTACCAAAAAGCAACACTTTAGGTCTCAAGACCTGATACTGGTAAAACGAGGATTGTGTTTTCAGAGGCTTGAACTAGCCGATTTTATAAAATCTTAATGGCCGATCTAGGACAGGAAAGCAAAAAGGCCCCAGCATAAGCTGAGGCCTTAGAATATGGCACGCCCTACAGGATTCGAACCTGTGACCACATGCTTAGAAGGCACGTGCTCTATCCAACTGAGCTAAGGGCGCGTTACAGGGACAGGATTATACGAGCTGCAGTTCTTAAATCAATGGCTTTGTCTAACTTTCTGATTCAAGTGCCTAAAAAAGCCACACGCCACCATCAAGTGACGAAAAACAGAACAAAGCAAACGTTTGCCTATAGATGTTCATTAAGATATCTGCGACAATGCGCGCAAAAATATTGGCCACCAATTTTTGAAGGAAAGTCATGACAGCTCAAAATATCGACGGAACTCTAATCTCTCAAACGGTACGCTCGGAAGTCGCGGCGCGAGTTAAAGCTCGCACCAATGCCGGTCTGCGCGCACCTGGCTTAGCTGTTGTTCTGGTCGGCGAAGATCCGGCCTCTCAGGTGTATGTCGGCAGCAAGCGCCGCGCCTGTGAAGAAGTAGGCTTTGTGTCTAAATCCTTTGACTTACCGGCCACCACGACAGAAGAAGAGCTGTTGTCTCTGGTTGACGAACTCAATGCTGACGCTGAGATTGACGGTATTCTGGTCCAGCTCCCGCTGCCAGCCGGCATTGATACCACGCATGTACTTGAGCGTATCCATCCGGAAAAAGACGTCGACGGTTTCCACCCTTA
The DNA here is from genome assembly GCF_009904845.1 of Vibrio sp. V38_P2S17PM301. Classification (NCBI taxonomy): domain Bacteria; kingdom Pseudomonadati; phylum Pseudomonadota; class Gammaproteobacteria; order Vibrionales; family Vibrionaceae; genus Vibrio; species Vibrio sp. V38_P2S17PM301. The sequence goes on from NZ_WXWO01000001.1 coordinate 133,163, forward strand.
CAACGTCGGTCGTCTGGCTCAGCGTATTCCAAAATTGCGTTCGTGCACGCCTAAGGGCATCGTTACCCTGCTGGAACGATACAACATTCCTCTGCGTGGCAAACACGCTGTGATTGTCGGTGCGTCTAACATCGTTGGCCGTCCAATGACACTGGAACTTCTGTTGGCGGGTTGCACCACCACCACCTGTCACCGCTTTACCAAAGATCTGGAAGGTCATGTGCGTCAGGCTGACATTCTGGTCGTCGCAGTCGGTAAACCGGCATTTATTCCGGGTGCGTGGATCAAAGAAGATGCGATTGTGGTCGATGTGGGCATCAACCGTCTGGAGTCTGGCAAACTGGTGGGCGACGTGGAGTACGACGTTGCACGTGAAAAAGCCAGCTTCATAACACCAGTGCCTGGTGGCGTTGGCCCAATGACGGTCGCGACGCTGATCGAAAACACCATGATGGCGTGTGAGCAATACCACACCAAGAAGTGATCGTGACAAAGACAACAAAGGGGTGACATCGGTCACCCTTTTTTATTACTGCGATATTGAACTGCGGTTTACAGAGACAAAATCACGCCAGCCAACGACGCGCTCATCAGGTTTGCCAGTACACCGGCCGCAATGGCACGGAAACCGTATTGGGAGATAAACGCGCGCTTCTCTGGGACCAAACTACCCAGGCCACCAATCAGCATTGCCATGGTGGAGATATTGGCAAAACCACACAGGGCAAACGTCACGATCGCCTGAGAGTGCTCACTAAGCAGATCACGGTTTTCAATCAGTTGAATAAACGCCACAAACTCATTCACGACGATCTTGTTGCCGATCAACGAACCCGCCGTAATCGCTTCGCTCCACGGGATCCCCAGCAACCAGGCGACAGGGGCAAACAGGTAACCCATGATCAGCTCAAAACTCAACTGAATGCCAAACAGGTCGCCAACCCAACCCAGCATACCGTTTAACAGCGCAATCACACTGACAAACGCCAGCAGCGTTGCGCCAACGGCCACGGCAATGCGCAGGCCAGACATCGCACCATCTGCCATCGCTTCAACCACGTTGGTTGCACGCGGCATCTCGACATTGTCGGCTTCAGAGTCAACGGCTCCCTCACCGTTTTCCGGCATCAGCAGTTTGGCCATCATCAATCCCGCTGGTGCTGACATAAAGGCTGCCGCAATCAGATAGTTAAGCTCGACGCCCAGTGACGCGTAACCCACCAGCGTTCCTCCGGCGACGGAAGCCAGACCACAGGTCATCACGGCGAAAAACTGCGAATCGCTCATGTGCTTCAGATACGGTTTGACGACCAACGGCGCTTCAATCATACCGACGAAGATATTCGCAGTCGCCGAGAGCGACTCAGCGCGGCCCGTGCCGAGAAACTTCTGTAATCCACCACCAATCAGGTTGATCACCTTTGGCATAATGCCCAGATGATAGAGACCAGATATCAGCGCGGAGAAGAACACTATGATACCTAATACATTAATGGCAAAGGTAAAGCCGCCCGTTGCCAGGCCACCAAACAAGAAAGTGATCCCTTCCTGACCATAGTTGATCAGACCGGATACCACTTCCGTCACCCGATTCAACGCCTCTTTACCGGCCGGAATGTAAAGCACCAGCAGCGCAAACAATACTTGCAGCAGAAACGCCAGCGACACGGTTTTAAGACGGATATTTTTTCTGTCAGTTGAAAGTAACCAGGCAATAAAGAAGATCGCCACGACACCCAAGAGAGAACTCATAAAAAGGTAACCAAAAAAGAAACAGGAAGGCGCGGATTGTATGCAGGCAAACGATTAACGCAACCGAAGGATGTTAACGACTATCAAACTCGATGGCGATTAAAATTCAACCACGCAACATAACCACTTGAATTTAATGAGGATGAACGTTTGCGTCACCTTGACTATTTCCATATGGAAAAGATGTTTCTGAAACAGGAAATAATCGTGCTAGAAATCACACTTTAGGTGTGCGGATATAAGCAGCGAGATTCTGATCCCAATGGCAGGGGGAACCGATCTTCTGCCGGATAAACTCGATCACGGCTGAGGTTTTTTTCGGCATATGCTTACGGCTTGGGTATACAGCGTAAAACGGCATCGACTGACTGGCACGCCAGTCTGGTAACAACTGAATCAGTTTACCGCTGCGAAACTCATCGCGCAGCAGATACGTGGCCAGATACCCCACGCCCCATCCGGCAACCGCAGCGTCACGTACCGCCTCGGCCAAATCGACCGAATAGTTTCCGGAGACTTTGACAAACAGTTCTTCACCAGCGCGGGAAAACGCCCAACTGGTGTAATCACGCTCCCAACTGCGATAAATCAAACAATTATGCTGCGCGAGCTCATCCGGTGTTTGTGGCGTGTCGTGCTGGACCAGATAATCTGGCGATGCGGCCACCACAAACTGACAGTCGGCCAGACGCTGGGCGATGTACCCTTCCGGCAAGTGTTCGTTATTGGTAATCCACAGATCTAAGCCCTCTTCGAGCATATCAACGCGATAATCGAATAAATGGACTTCCACTTGCAGGTTCGGGTAACGCTGGCGAAGCTCATCCATGGCGGGAATGATATGTAACGTCCCGAACGATTGTGACATTCCCAGCCGCACCAGGCCGGAGACTTCATCACGTTGAATCTCCATTTCATACTGAGCCGCATTGATCGTTTCAACCAAACGAGCACAGTGCTGATGAAATTGCAGCCCAGCTTCAGTCGGGGTGAATGTCCGGGTAGTACGCTGTATCAACTTGAGCCCCAGCGACTCTTCCAACACATTCAGCTGTTTGCTGACATGAGAGACAGACACCCCCAGGCTCTTCGCCGCCGCCGTAAAACTCTGGTGTTTCACCAGCGCAGCAAAAATCACCATTTGGGCGGCTCGTTCAGAAAGCACGGCAATATCCTCAGAAAGATGAAGGGGCTCTAGTGAGCCCCTAAGAATCAGTAGATGATGGCATCCGCCAGATGGCTGACCGCTAAGGCAAAGTAATACGACCGGTTCCACTTCATCAACACATTGTAGTTGTTGTAGACCAGATAAGTGCGGCCGTTCTCATCGTCCGGCATGATCAACCAAGCCTTGATGTCGTTGTCCAGTGTCGGCAGTGGTTGACCGTTGTAACGGGTCACGCCCAGCTTGCTCCACTCCCGCAAATACTTACCTTTGGCTTCATCGCGCCCTTCCAGGCTTTTGTCGATACCGTGCGGTACTTTGACCTGGCGCCCCCAAGTGTAGTTGTCGTCCCAGCCAGACTGACTGAGGTAATTAGCCGTGGAAGCAAACACATCTGCCTGCGTTCCCCAGATGTCTTTTTTGCCATCACCGTTACCGTCTGCCGCAAACGACAAAAACGAGCTTGGCATAAACTGACACTGCCCCATCGCGCCCGCCCAGGAGCCTTTCATGTCATCCGCTTTAATATGACCTTGCTGAATGATTTCCAGCGCCGCCATCGCTTCTTTGCGGAAAAACGCTTCACGGCGGCCGTCATAAGCCATGGTCGACAGCGCATCGATCACGCTGTAACCCCCGGTGAACTTACCGAAATTGCTCTCAACGCCCCACAACGCCACAATGTAACGCGGTTGGACACCGTACTCTTCACCGATGCGTTTAAGCGCCGCGTAGTGCTCCTGATAGAGCTTACGAGCCTGCTTGACTTTCCACGCCGGAACAGCACGCGGGATGTATTCATCCAGCGTGAGTTTTTTTTCGGGCTGATTACGATCGGCTTTGACTGCCCGTGGCTTGTACGTAACGTTTTTGAACGCATCATCAACCACTTGCTGAGAAATGCCATTTTTGAGTGCTTCTTGTTTGAGACCTTCGACGTACTGCTCAAAGCTTTGCTCGTTGGCCACTGCGCTGGTCGCCAAACTTAAACCTAATACGACTGACAATAGTTTTTTCAAATTGCCCTCCTTGAGCAATTATTGGTCACTCAACCTTTGCTATTTTGCTGAGCTTTGCGTTCTTTGTATTGTTCCAGCAGATTTTCTGGTGGCGGTGGTAGTTGCAGGAAAAAGCCCTCTTCGTTCATAGACGCTTTTACTTTTTCGATATCAACCTGGGCCAGCTGACGCCCGTCCATCTTAATCATCATCACGAAAACAGGTTTGCCGAACATCTGCATGAGTGTGTCAGGAACCTGTGAAAAATCATCCTTTTTCGGGAGATAGAGATAGGTACCTTCTTTTTTCGAACTTTTGTAAATTGAACAGAGCATAGTGTTCCTTTTGCCACGAAGGCTGAGTATTTGTCTCAGTTTCGTAAACAATTAGCTAAAATTGCAACTAAAACGACCATTTGACAGCAACATAACTTGCTGTGCTATGGCGGGGAATATAACATGAATACCCAGGTTCCAAGCAACGCCCTTTCTTATGAGGCGATGAGTTATTGAGGTCAATGTAGCCATATGTCATCTTCCCCTGACCTAAAAGGTAGCAGCTTTACTTTGTCAGTTTTGCATCTTTCTGACAATGATGTCCCAAAAACCATTGAATTTCTCAAAGAGAAGGTTGAGCAGGCACCGGCCTTCTTCGCCTCAGCACCAGTGGTGATCAATATTGAGCAGGTGAAGGAAGACATCGATTTCACTGCATTAAAACAAGGCATCACCGATGCAGGCATGATCCCGGTCGGGATCACAGGCAGTAAAGACAAACGCATGCAGAATTTGGCATCCCGTTCCGGATTCGCCATCATGTCTGCCAGTAAATCACCGTCTAAGGCACCAGCAAAAATGGCGCCTACCAAAGTAGTTCGTACCCCTATCCGCTCCGGGCAGCAGGTGTACGCGAAAGACGGCGATTTGGTGATCATGAACCATGTCAGTGCCGGTGCAGAAGTTATTGCCGACGGTTCTATCCATATCCACGGAACGCTCCGTGGCCGCGCGATTGCCGGGGCAAGTGGTCAGAAAGACGCAAAGATCATTTGCCATGATTTACAAGCCGAGCTGGTGTCTATCGCAGGCAGTTACTGGCTCAGCGACAAAATTGAACGTGAGTTCTGGCAGAAGAAAGTCATGGTGTCCACCCAGGATGACTCTCTTCATATCGAAACGCTCACCATTTAAGAAAATAAGGAAAACACATAATGGCACGCATTATCGTTGTTACGTCAGGTAAAGGTGGGGTGGGTAAAACCACGTCCAGCGCGGCCATCGCATCTGGCCTCGCGATGAAAGGCAAAAAAACCGCAGTGATCGATTTTGACATCGGTCTGCGAAATCTGGATTTGATCATGGGGTGTGAGCGCCGTGTGGTGTACGACTTTGTCAATGTCATTAATGGCGAAGCAACACTGAATCAGGCACTGATCAAAGACAAGCGCAACGACAATCTTTTCATTCTTCCTGCTTCCCAAACCCGGGACAAAGATGCGCTGACACGTGATGGTGTGCGTCGCATTCTGGATGAACTGGATGAAATGGGCTTTGATTTCGTGATTTGTGATTCACCGGCGGGTATCGAACAAGGCGCGCTTATGGCGCTATACTTTGCAGATGAAGCCATTGTCACAACCAACCCAGAAGTTTCGTCAGTGCGTGACTCTGACCGTATTCTGGGTATTCTGGACTCGAAATCACGTCGCGCGGAAGAAGGCCTTGAGCCCGTCAAACAGCACCTGCTGCTGACGCGCTACAACCCTACCCGCGTCACACAGGGTGATATGCTGAGTGTGGAAGACGTAGAAGAGATCCTGCATATTTCGCTGCTCGGGGTTATCCCGGAAAGCCAGGCAGTATTGAATGCCTCCAACAAAGGCGTGCCGGTGGTGTTTGACGAGCAGTCAGACGCCGGTATGGCATACAGTGATACGGTCGAGCGTTTGTTAGGCAGCCAGGTGGATTTCCGCTTCCTGACGGAGCAGAAGAAAGGAATCTTTAAACGACTATTTGGAGGCTAGCGACATGTCATTACTTGAGTTTTTCAGACCGCAGAAAAAATCTTCTGCGAATGTCGCAAAAGAGCGTCTGCAGATCATCGTCGCAGAACGTCGCAGCCAGAACGATCCGGCGCCGAACTATCTGCCGCAACTTAAAGAAGACATTCTTAAGGTGATCAGTAAGTACGTCGCGGTTGATCCGTCGATGGTCGACCTGTCGTTTGAGCATAAAGATGACGATATTTCCGTGCTCGAGCTGAACGTTAAGCTACCAGACGACGAAAAATAATCGTATCGGTGGTGCTCTGCACCAAGCAACGAAAAAGAAAAAGCAGGATGTCATTCATCCTGCTTTTTTATTGGCCACTCTGTCATTCCCGCCTAATTACTCAACGAAATACATGTCTTTTGCGTAGATATTGCCTTTCGGGTTGTTGTCCGGGAAACCCTTCAGCTTGGCGTTCACCAGCCGGGTGTGTTTATAGAAGTGTAACGGAATAATCGGGGCGTCATTGACGATCAGCCGTTCTGCCTGCTCGTAATACTGGTAACGTTGTTGCTGATCGCTGGCTTTCGCTGCACTTTGCAATAACTTGTCGACCTGTTCATTGCAGTATTGGGTGCTGTTATTCACGTCATGACAACGAAAACTGTTCAATACCGCAGACGGCTCCGCGAAGTCACCAAAGGCAAACGAGCGAGCTACCGTAAAATCGCCGTTCGATTTGGCGTTGAGGTATGCATTCCACTCCATATTATTCAGCTCAACCTTCACTCCCAGCGGCTTCCACATTGACGCAATCGCCAGTGCAATGCGTTTATGATTTTCACTGGTGTTATAGGTCAGCGTTATCTTCAGCGGATGCTTATCATCGTAGCCGGCCTCTTTCAACAGTGCCCGGGCAGTCTCGATACGCTGCGTGGTGTCCCAACTCGCAAATTCCGGCTGCGCCGCCCGGTAATCCGGAATAATGTCCGGCACCACCGAATAAGCTGGCGGCTCTCCCTGACCAGTAACTTTCTCCACCAACGTGTCCCGGTCGATCATCATACTCAGGGCACGACGCACATCCGGATTATCGAACGGCGCCCGCTGCGTATTAAAATCATACACGTACGCTCCGAGCAAACGCAGTGAACGAATCAGGTTCGGATTGTCTTTGCTCAGTTTCTGATAGTATTCCAGTTGTACCCGGTTGGTCATGTCGATCTCACCCGACATAAAACGGACAAACTCGGCATTCTGGGAAGAAAGCGCCAGATAGCGCACCCCATCAATGTAGGTATGTTCGGCATCGTAATAGCGTGGGTTTTTGGTGACATCTACATACTCATTCGGCACCCAGCGTTTTAAAGTGTAGGCACCGCTGGTGACAATGTGTTCCGGACGAGTCCAATTTTCACCGAACTTTTCGACTTTGTGTTTGGGCACCGGTGCGAACGTTTTAATGCTCATCATACTGAGAAAGTGCGGCGTTGGTTGTGTGAGCGTCACAACAAAGGTGTGTGCATCCGGAGCTGCGACCCCAAGTTGGCTAACGTCAGTCGCGCCGCTCAGTACCGCTTGAGCGTTGAGCACATTCGCTGTCGTCAGGTTAAAGCCCGTGCTGTTTCCCGTACTCGGATCGACCGCTCTTTGCCAGGCGAACACAAAATCCTCAGCGGTGATCGGCTGGCCATCCGACCAGGTCGCAGGTTTTAAGTGGAAGGTGACGGTCTTTCCGTCTGTGGATGTTTGCCAGGACTGTGCCAGCCCACCGACAATTTCCCCTTGCAGATTTTCTATTAGCAAGCCTTCGAACATGTCGTTAACGATCACATCCCCAGGCGAGCCAGAATCGACAAATGCAGGATCAAGCGTGCTTGGCTCTGCGCCATTGCCGCGTACCAGAAACTGCTCTTTCGCTAAAACGTCGCCCTCGGATAAGGTTGCAGCGCTGACTGGCAGCGGCGACAAGAGCAGAGCGGCGTAAACCGCTCCGGCAAGTCTGTTTTTTTTCATTTATCGATATCCTTATCATATGTAATGCATCACCCCATTTTTACCATACTCAAATGAGGCTTGCGATAAGGATTCGTCAAATTTTCTATAAGAGACAATAGATTAGACTAGATTAAAGAGTCTAATTTTTCACCAAACAGTGGTTTACGCCAACCTTGCATCACATCCGGCAGACGCACCGAATCACGCTCTTTACGCCACACCCAGCTGATGACCTGATTCAGTTGCTTCTTGGAAGCAAGAAACTCACTCGCCAGCCCGGTATTTTGTGACACGTGTTTTACTTCATCCTTGAGCTTTTTGAACAGCTGTTTGTACCCAGGTAAGTCCATCAGGCGCTCAATTTTTTCCGGATACTGCTCGGCAGGTGTCTGCTGCGCTCGCTTCACGATCCCGGCAATCCGCCCGCCATGACGGCGCACTGAGCGAGGATCCATGCCTTCCTGCTCCATTCGCTGCGGGCTACGGATACCAAGCCGCGCAATGGTCAGCAGATCCGTGTCTTTAAACACAAAGTTCAGCGCCAGATCGTTTTTCATTGCGTACTCAATGCGCCATGTTGCCAAAGGCTTGAGGATAGCCAATTCACTCGGACGCAGTTGCCAGGCGCCTTTGATATCCAAATAGGCGTTGTCGATATTCGCGGTACGGATGCGCTTTTGGACCAGCAGATCACTCTCCTGCTGCGCGGCTTCCCACCAACCGGCCTGCTGAACTTCGGCCAGCAGTTTGTCGTACAGCGGATAGAGGTAGTAAACATCGGCAGCCGCGTACTCTAGCTGTTTTTGACTCAGTGGACGCGCTACCCAGTCAGTACGAGACTCACTTTTATCCAGCTCCAGCCCCTGATACTCGGCCACCAGCGTCGCAAAGCCGGTTGACAAGCCATGACCAAGAAACGCCGCCATGATCTGGGTGTCAATCATCGGAACCGGCGTACAGCCAAAGGCATTCTGGAACACCTCCAGATCTTCGCCACAAGCGTGCAGAACCTTCATGACTGACGCGTCTTTCAACAGTTCCACAAATGCGGTCATTTCTTCCAGAGCCACAGGATCGATCAGCGACAACGTGTCCCCGTCGAACAATTGGATCAAGCCCAGTTGCGGATAATAAGTACGGGTACGGACAAATTCGGTATCCAGCATGACCACATCACGCTCACGCGCTTGCTGACATACGGTTTCCAGTTCACTGACTTGGGTAATAATCTGATAGTTCACAAACTTCTCGCTCTGTTTTCTCATCGGGAGAAAAGAAAAATGCCGACATATTAAGTCGGCATTCTAGCATTAAAAACGATTACGACGGGAAATTACTCGGCTTTAGCCAGTTTCGCATCGTTCTCTTCACGCAGCACCCGACGCAGTATCTTACCTACGTTGCTCTTTGGCAGATCTTCACGGAATTCAACCAGTTTCGGTACTTTGTAACCGGTCAGATGCTGACGACAATGCGCAATCACCTCTTCCTTGGTCAGGCTTGGGTCGCGTTTCACCACGTACAGTTTTACCACTTCACCCGATACTTCATGTGGCTGACCAATGGCCGCGACTTCCAGCACTTTGCCGTGCAGTGCCACCACATCTTCGATCTCGTTCGGGTAAACATTGAACCCAGAGACCAGAATCATGTCTTTTTTACGGTCAACAATGTGCAGGAAGCCTTCGTCATCAAATTTCACGATGTCACCGGTCGATAACCAACCGTCATGATTGATCACGTCTTTTGTTGCTTCCGGTCGCTGCCAATACCCTTGCATCACCTGCGGACCACGTACCTGAAGTTCGCCGGTTTCACTGTTTGCCAAGGCATTGCCTTCGTCATCGACAATACGAACTTCCGTTGACGGCACCGGCAAACCTATCGAGCCGTTGTACGCGGTCAGATCGTGAGGATACGCAGCCACCAGCGGCGAGCATTCGGTCAGGCCATAACCTTCCAGCAGGTAACAACCGGTGGTTTTCTTCCACTGCTCGGCAACCGCACGCTGAACCGCCATACCGCCACCGACCGCCAGACGTAAATTACTGAAATCCAGCTCATGGAAGTCTTCATTGTTGATCAAGGCGTTAAATAAGGTATTGACGCCGGTGATCGCGGTAAATTGGTGCTTCTGCAACTCTTTGATAAAGCCCGGAATGTCACGAGGGTTGGTCACCAACAGGTTCTGGCCACCCATTTCGATAAACAGCAGGCAGTTTACGGTCAACGCAAACACGTGATACAGCGGCAGTGCGGTCACCACCAATTCTCGACCTTCCGACAAAACCGGACCGTAAGCGCCCTTGGCCTGCAGCACGTTGGCCACCATATTCCGGTGAGTCAGAATCGCCCCTTTTGCCACGCCGGTTGTACCGCCGGTGTATTGTAAGAATGCAATGTCATCACCGCTCATGAACGGTTTAACATATTGCAGACGACGCCCTTGACGCAGCGCCTTACGCATGGAAATCGCCCCGGGCAAATCGTACTTTGGCACCATACCTTTAACGTATTTGACCACGAAGTCGACCAAGGTGCCTTTGGCACGAGGCAGCATCTGCCCTAAACTGGTGAGCACCACGTGTTTTACCGGCGTTTTATCGACGATCTGCTCAAGAGTATTCGCAAAATTGGAGACGATCACGATAGCTTTTGCGTCAGCATCACACAATTGATGTTCTAGCTCACGCGGGGTATACAGCGGGTTCACATTTACGGCAATCAAACCGGCTCGCAGCACACCAAACAACGCCACCGGATATTGCAGCAAGTTCGGCATCATCAGTGCAACACGATCGCCCTTTTTTAGTTTCAGTTCGTTTTGCAGGTAAGCAGCAAACGCACGGCTGCGCTCTTCAAGCTTCCGAAACGTCATCACCGAGCCCATGTTCATAAAGGCTGGCTGGTCAGCGTATTTCTGAACGGATTGCTCGAACATCTCAACTAGAGACGGGTATTTATCCGGATCAATAGTTTCCGGCACATCACTTGGGTAACGTGATAGCCAAGGTTTTTCCACTGTGATACTCCTCGTTATTAGGCTGGGGTTTGCGTCAGATGGCCACTCAAGGCACGCGGACAGAGGTGCACAAACCCAGTGCAACAGCATCATTTTATTATTCTGCTATTACATCACAGCCAAAGCGCTTGAGCACGAAACACTCAAACACTTGTTTAAATTTTGTTAACTAAGCCAAAAATTAGATCAGATACTCTAGAAGGCTGCTGTAAGTGACAATGATGACCACCAGATATGGTCACGATTTTGGTCTTTTCAGAAGCGTTTAGAGCAGACTCTGCCCGTAAGTGCTGGAACCCCTGCTCGCCTAAGATCACCAGTTGAGGACACAGGACCTCAGCCTGGATTGCACGAGCATGCTCCGGAGACATGCGATACAAAGAATCACACTGTAAGTGCGTATCATGACGCCAACAAAGACGCCCGTCCTGTTGGTGTAAGCTCCGTTCTACCACCGGCGCAATCAACGATTTCTCGATCTGATTTACGCTGGCCCGCCGACGAACGGCTTCATCTACACTCTGTAGTGTCCTGAGTGGCTTGCGTCGAATCCGCTGGCGACCGAGTACCCCGTTACGCAGTCGGGAGACGCTGTTGTCGGGCGATTCCGCCAATGGACCTAAGCCCTCTATCTGAACCAATCCACTGATTTGCTCAGGAAAGGCGGCACTATAGCAACTCGCAATCAAAGCACCAAGTGAATGTCCTACTAACAAGGTTCTGTTTGGCGATAACTTAGCCAGAAATTGGTAAACATCGTCTATGTAGTCGTGAAATGGGTAGAAATTGCTACCTGATTTATGTTGTGACAGGCCATGTCCCGGTAAATCGATTGCGCACAGGTGCAGGCTCGGGTTGAGCGCTGACAGATGATTCATGACGGTCTGAAAACTGGCCGCGTTGTCGAGCCAGCCATGCAAAAAAACGACCGACAGTTCGGCCGTTTGTGCATCGCCACTCTCCACTGCCGCCAATGTCAGCGAGTCCAGCGCATAGCGGGTGTGATTGAAATTCATTTGACGGTTTTGATGACCTTACCCTCACGCGGGCCGTAATCATAATAAAGGTGTCGACAGTAAATGCCGATGCACGGATAGAAGAAAGGATCATCATAGGTGACAACTCGCTCTTCGACACGCCATAAGTGGTAGCCTGAGATCTGCATCACCGGAAAACGATAGTCGTAATCGCCGACTTTCTCTTGCTCAGTGCCTTGTGAGATCCCCAACAACGTCACCATCCGGCCTTTGGCAAACGTCACTGGATCGATAAACCCATCAATGTACCCTACAAAACGGCCATGTGGTTCTTTATCAATATCGGGCTTGCCGGATTCACTGATTGGCAGGTTCACCACTTCAATACGGGTTTTATTGTCGAGGTTCGTGACAGCGGCGATCACGCCGCCAAGGCGAATAGGTGTACCATCGGCCGTTGTTTGAACCGACCACGCCTGATAATCAGAAATCAACCGAGGCGAGTCAGATTTGAGGGTTTCGGGTAACGAAGCGCACCCGGCCAGTAACAGGATGGCAGAGAAAGAAAAGATGGAGGTCAGAGAAAACAGTTTCATGGCAGCCGCACCCGAAAATATCATTCAGTTAGATATAAATATCGACCCCAAGCAGGCTGGCAAGTTCCTCACGTTTGGCCTGATTCATAACGTTCAGGTACTCTTCCATGGCTTTCCGACTTTTGCCTTCCGGTAAATCGTATTGCAACCGCGCCTGGTGAACATCAGACGGCTGAACCTGGCGGATCGAGTGAGAGACGGCATCGGCAACTTTACTGGTCTGCTCGGCCGGTGTTTTACCCTGCGCCTGGTTGACGTTATTTTTCTTACCGGCTTTCTTCGCTTTATTGGTCCGTTGGTTGCCGGGGACGGAAGCAGGAGGTAAACCGTTAACTGAAACCATGGTAATCCTTTACGAGGCCACAACGTGGCCTCATTACTGAATTATTCGCGGCCCGGAAGCTTTTTCCAGGCTACGTTGTCGCGCAGATACACCGGACTGGCTTGCTCTGCGTCAACCGTGTTGCCTTTCGCCAGTTCAAAGGTCGCCAGATAGGCGATATCCTGGGCATCCGGGTATAACACTTCACTCGGAGTACGTTGCAACTCAATCGCAGCCAGCTCTTGCACGTATGCATCCCATCCCGTGCCAGCGGTGCCCCAAATACGTTCATCTGCCTGAATTTGCTCTGCCAGCATCAATGGTGGAATCACACATTCTGGCTCCATCTCATTCCAGCTTCCGTCAGCCTGACGGCTAAAACGTCCCCAGTAGACTTCACTCATACGTGCATCAATCGCACAGGCTACCTGCTGCATGCCATGCACCCGGTACGACCCTTGGGCCATCGCCGCCAGCGTGGAAATACCTATCATAGGTAAGTCGGCTCCGAAGGCCAGCCCCTGCGCGATACCGATGCCAATCCGCACACCGGTAAAACTGCCCGGCCCACGGCCAAACGCCAGCGCGTCTAATTCGTGCAATGTCAGCCCGGCTTCTTTAAGCACTTCGTCCACCATAGGCAGGATTTTTTTGGTGTGATCCCGCGGGGCAACTTCACTGCGTACGTAAAGTTGGTCCCCGACTAAAAGCGCAACTGAACAGTTTTCGGTTGCAGTATCCAAGGCAAGAATTTTCGTGCTCATTAATGTCTCTGATTATACTTCGTTGGTATCTGAAATCTGGATAAGAAACTCTTTCACCACTTCGAGATCGCGGGTCCGCGGAATCGGTGGCAGACTGGACAGGAAGATCCCGCCGTAGTCTCTGGTCACCAGGCGATTGTCGCAAATGATCAATGCGCCCTGGTCTCTCTTATCACGAATTAACCGCCCGACGCCCTGCTTCAGGGTGATCACCGCGTCAGGCAACTGCACCTGAGCAAACGGGTCGCCACCCTTGAGGCGGCAATCTTCAATCCGGGCCTTTAATAACGGGTCGTCCGGAGCGGTAAAAGGCAGTTTGTCGATGATAACACAGCTTAACGCATCACCTCTAACATCAATCCCTTCCCAAAAGGCGCCCGTGGCCACCAGCAACGCGTTGCCAAGTTCCATAAACTCTGCCAACGTTTTCTGCTTACTGGTCTCCCCCTGTAACAACACGGGCACGGTCAAGGTTTCCCGGAAACGTTCGCCCAAATCGCGCATCATACTGTGAGAGGTGCACAGGAAAAAACACCGCCCACGGTTTTGCTCAATCAACGGGGCCAACATGTTCACCAGTTTGTCTGCCAACCCAGGGCTGTTGGGTTCCGGCAGATAACGCGGCACACACAGCCTCGCCTGACTTTGATAGTCAAACGGACTCGGCAGCGAAAACTGCTGCGCCGGTTGCAAGCCAAGCCGAGAAGTAAAGTGACCAAAGTCATCGTTCACCGCCAACGTTGCAGAGGTGAATATCCAGGCACCTTGCTTGAGTTCAATCTGCTCATGAAATTTATCGGCGACCGACAACGGAGTAATGTGCAGACTGAAATGCCGCGGCGTGGTGTCATACCAGTAAGAGTAGCCGGTGATCGACACATCACACACCCGGTCGATGCGCGCTTTGATCAGAGTCGCTCTTTCGTAGGCGGTATCCAACAGTTGACTGCGCCCAAGCGCTAACTTGAGCACATCGAGGGCAAAGTCGAGCGCATCCTGCAACCGTTCTAACTCACGAACAATCGGCGCGGAGTTCAAGGCTTCACGCCAGTTGCCTCGAAATCCGGGCTCACCCAGCAAAATTCGCAGGTCACCGGCCGTCTGCACCAGCTTCTCGCCCACTTTCTGTAACTGACGCATATCGCGCGCTTCGGTGCGATACCCGATTTCGATGTCTTTCGCCAACTCTTGAATTTGCCGGCTGGATACCGATTGACCGAAGTACTGACTGGCAATATCGGGCAGTTGATGCGCTTCATCAAAAATGAAAACGTCAGCCTCAGGAATCAACTCACCAAACCCGGTTTCTTTGATCGCCAAATCGGCCAGAAACAGGTGATGGTTCACCACCACCACATCAGAGTCCATCGCCCGCTTACGCGCTTTGAGCACAAAGCAATCTTGATAACTCGGGCACTCTTTGCCCAAGCAGTTATCATTGGTCGACGTGATCGTTGGGATCACCGGGCTGTCTTCTGCAATCGCTTCACACTCCCCCAGATCGCCGGATTTGGTTTCCGACGCCCAGCCACGCACTTTGACCAATTGGGACAACAAGGTCGGATCCGACTGAGGCGTATGACTTTCAACCATCTGGCGGCTAAGGCGGTCCAGACACAGATAGTTGGCACGGCCTTTTAGCAAGGACACCTGACCATAAAATCCCAGCGCCTGAGTCATCAGAGGCAAATCCCGATGGAACAGCTGTTCCTGTAGGTTCTTGGAGCCGGTGCTGATGATGGTCTTCTTGCCGCTCAGCAAAGCAGGGACCAGATAGGCAAATGTTTTACCCGTTCCAGTTCCGGCTTCCACGACCAGTTGTCCTTCGCCACTAATGGTCTGGGCAACGGCTTCGGCCATATCTAACTGAGCCTGACGGGGTTGAAAGCCCGGAATGGCTTTGCCGAGTGCGCCTGTGGCGGAGAAGACTTTTGAAATCATAACAAAGTGTGCAGTGAATCGAGTTGGCAGCGATTATGGCAGTTTTACACCGGCAGCGCGACCTGCAATCAGCGAAGCCTCCAAGCCGCCGGCTAAACTGCGACCCGACGAAATGATACGCTGTTGACTGAGTATGAGTTGTCGCCTCCGGCACACGCAGGCACAAGGCAAACGGTTGGCACGGATATTTTGTTGAAACCAAATCCAAATTCGATTACTTATTAAATCAACTCACCGCATGACTGTCGTTGTCATGCGGCCACAAATAACAATGATATGCATGGAAGTTGTACTCAATGGAAAAGAAAACCTTGCTGACCCACTGCACTGATGCCCCGGGTCTGATCTCAAAAATCACCAACATCTGTTACAAACACCAACTCAACATCATCCATAACAATGAGTTCGTGGATAACACCAGCGGCCACTTTTTCATGCGTACTGAACTGGAAGGTTATTTTAACGATCAAACCTTCCTCGCCGATTTGGATCATGCGCTGCCTGAAGGCACCAAGCGCAAACTGATCGATTCATCACGCAAACGCATTGTGATCTTAGTGACCAAAGAAGCTCACTGCCTTGGTGACATCCTGATGAAAAGTTACGATGGTAGCCTGGATGTCGACATCGCCGCAGTGGTCGGCAACTACGACAAACTCCAGAGTCTGACGGAAAAGTTTGATATCCCGTATCACTGCGTGTCACACGATGGCCTGACCCGCGAGCAACACGAGCAACAGGTTTTGGCGGTGATCGAACAATATCAGCCCGATTATCTGGTGCTGGCGAAATACATGCGGGTACTGACGCCAGGCTTTGTGGAGCGCTATCACCATCGTATTCTCAATATTCACCACAGTTTCCTGCCTGCGTTTATCGGTGCGAAGCCGTATCAGCAAGCGTACGAACGCGGAGTGAAGATCATCGGTGCAACGGCACATTTTGTGACCAACGATCTAGATGAAGGTCCAATCATTAAGCAGGATGTGATTCCGGTCGATCACAACTTCAGTGCCTCAGACATGGCCCAGGCTGGCCGCGATGTTGAGAAAACGGTGCTGAGCAAAGCACTGACGAAAGTGATCAACGATCATGTCTTCGTGTACGGCAACAAAACCGTTATCCTGTAAGCCACGATGAAAAAAGGCGCTCATTAGAGCGCCTTTTTCTTGGTCAGCATACCAACAACTCAGAGCTTGATGGCCAGCTCAACACCCTGACGAATGGCGCGCACAGCATCGAGCTCCCCGGCGTGATCCGCCCCGCCGATCACGTGCAGTTTATCACCCATCTGTTCCCATTGGTCCTCAAATGGACGAACCGATTCCTGACCGGCACAGATCACCACTTTATCGGCCTCAAGCAATTGTGGTTTACCATCCACCGAAATATGCAGCCCTTGCTGATCGATTTTTTCATAGCTGACGCCACCGAGCAGATTCACCCCGCGGTTTTCCAGAGTACGTTTGTGGATCCAGCCCGTGGTTTTACCCGGCCCTTTGCCGACCCGACCTTTACGCCGCTGTAATACCCACACGGTTTTATCACTGAGTGAATGAGGGTACGGATACAAACCGCCCGGATGAGTAATTTCCTTATCGATGCCCCATTCGTGCAACCAGTCATCCAAGTTGTGACCTGCCGGCTCCGTTAGCATGGTCGCAATATCGACCCCAATACCTCCGGCTCCCACGATCGCGACTTTCTCGCCAACGGGGGTTTTCTCTTTGATCAATGTCTGGTAATCGACCACTTTTTCCGGTGTGTCTATGCCGTCAATCGTCACTTTACGTGGCTCCACGCCCGACGCCATCACCACTTCATCGTACTCCTGCAACAAATCAAACGTCGCGTCCGTACTGAGGTGCAGATTGACTCCGGTGAGGTCGATCTGGTTGGCAAAATAGCGAATGGTTTCGCGAAACTCTTCTTTGCCCGGAATTTGCATCGCCAAGCGGAACTGTCCGCCAATGCGATCATTGCGTTCAAACAAATCCACCTTATGCCCGCGGCGTGCCAGCGTCGTCGCGCAGGACAGCCCAGCCGGACCAGCGCCGACCACGGCGATGGTTTTAGGATTGTCACTCGGCGTGATCACCAGCTCGGTCTCACGACACGCGATCGGGTTGACTAAACAGCTGGCACGCTGGCCTTTAAATACATTGTCCAAACACGCCTGATTACAACCGATACACGTGTTGATCAGATTGGACTGGTTCTTTTCGGCTTTCGCCACAAAATACGCGTCCGCGAGGAATGGCCGCGCCATGGACACCATGTCGGCCTGACCGGAGGAGAGAATCTTTTCCGCTTCTTGTGGCGTATTGATCCGGTTACAAGTGACAACCGGCACATTGAGGTGCGGCCGGATTTTTTCGGTCACCCAACTGAATGCCGCCCGAGGCACCTGCGTCGCGATGGTAGGAATACGCGCTTCGTGCCAGCCGATCCCCGTATTGATGATCGTCACTCCCGCCTCTTCCAGCCCTTTGGCCAGCATCAGGACTTCCTCGAAGGTACTGCCTTCTTCAACCAGATCTAACATCGACAAACGGAAGATGATGATGAACTCCTCGCCAACCGCTTTACGAATCGCTTTGACAATTTCCAGCGGCAGACGCATTCGGTTTTCATAGCTGCCACCCCATTCGTCGTAGCGCATGTTAGTACGCTTACAGATAAACTGGTTGATCAGGTAGCCTTCTGATCCCATGACCTCGACACCGTCATAGCCGGCCAGTTGTGCCAACGATGCACTGTTGGCAAACGCGTCGATGGTTTTGCGAATTTGACGTGTACTCATCTCACTTGGCGCGAAACGGGCAATCGGAGCTTTAATCGCGGAAGCGCTCTGAGCAAACGGATGCATTGCATACCGACCGGCATGCAAAATCTGCAACGCAATTTTACCACCATGGCGGTGCACGGCCTCTGTCACCACTTTATGTGACTGCGCGTGTTTGGGTTTGCTGAATTCGGCACTGAGCGGATGCAGGCGCCCGCGTAAATTGGGCGAAAAGCCGCCGGTAACGATCAGTCCGACGCCACCTTTGGCACGCTCTTCATAAAAAGCCGCAAGTTTGTGCAGCCCTTCTTTATGTTCTTCCAGACCCGTGTGCATGGATCCCATCAGCACGCGGTTTCTTAATGTTGTGAAGCCTAAGTCGAGAGGCTGTAACAGATTTGGGTACATGGCAGACATCACTTTCATTATTATATCCTTGTGGTCTGACCACAATATGCCTGAGTCAAACAAAAATCAAACAAGCGTTTACATTTTTGTAACACCGATCAATCTTACGGTTGTTCGCATATAATAAGTAACGTAGGATGTAAGCTACTAATAATACTAAATTTACCGTTTAACACGAGTGGCCGTAGCCACTGTGGGGATACGATGAAAAAGATTTTTAAATTTATCGGCCTGATATTTAAAGGGATTTGGAAACTCATCACTTTTTTCCGTCTCGCCATCAGCAACCTTTTCTTCCTCGCCTCTCTTGCCATCATTTACTTCATCTATGTACATTCCCAAGCACCGACACCGGGCATCACTCAGGAATCCGCTCTGGTTCTGAACCTGTCTGGTCCAATTGTGGAGCAAAGCAGTTACGTCAACCCGATGGACTCCTTTGCCGGGTCGCTGTTTGGGCAGGATTTACCACGTGAAAACGTCCTGTTTGATGTTGTCGATACCATTCGCCACGCGAAAAATGATCCGAAGATCAGCGGTATCGTGCTGGCCCTGAGTGAGTTACCTGAAACCAACCTGACCAAACTGCGTTACATTGCCAAAGCGCTGAATGAGTTTAAATCGTCAGGTAAACCTATCTATGCCGTGGGGGATTTTTACAACCAGAGTCAGTACTACCTCGCCAGCTACGCCAATAAGATCTTTTTGGCACCGGACGGGGCCGTGATGATCAAAGGCTACAGTGCATACACGCTGTACTACAAAACGCTGCTTGAGAAGCTGGACGTCAATACTCACGTCTTCCGCGTCGGGACATACAAGTCCGCGATTGAACCTTTCATTCGTGATGATATGTCAGACGCCGCGCGTGAATCAGCTTCTCGCTGGCTCGGTCAGTTATGGGGCGCCTACGTTGAAGACGTTTCAACGAATCGCCAGATTGAGCCTAAGACGCTCACTCCGAGCATGGACGAGTTCCTGACCGAACTGAAATCCACTCAGGGTGACCTGGCGGCGCTGTCGAAGAAACTCGGCCTGGTGGATGAGTTGGCCACTCGCCAACAAGCCCGCAAGGCGATGATTGATGTATTTGGCAGCGATGGTGAAGACAGCTACAACTACGTGGATTACTACCAGTACGCTTCCAACGTCAAGCCAACGTTCAACGCCGCCAACGACGACATCGCTATTGTTGTGGCGAACGGCGCCATCATGGACGGTTCACAACCTCGTGGCAATGTCGGTGGCGACACCACCGCAGCCCTGCTGCGTGAGGCGCGCAATGATGACAAAGTCAAAGCCGTTGTGCTGCGGGTAAACAGCCCGGGTGGCAGTGCGTTTGCTTCGGAAGTGATCCGCAATGAAATCGACGCGCTCAAAGCCGCAGGCAAACCTGTTGTGGTCTCCATGTCGAGTGTGGCAGCCTCTGGTGGCTACTGGATCTCAATGAGCGCCGACAAGATCGTTGCCCAACCGACTACCCTCACCGGCTCAATTGGTATTTTCAGCGTGATCACCACGTTTGAGAAAGGCCTGAACAAGCTCGGGGTGTACACCGACGGTGTTGGTACCTCACCCTTCTCTGGTGTTGGCCTCACAACCGGTTTGAATGACGGCGCGTCACAAGCTCTGCAACTGGGCATTGAACACGGTTACCAACGTTTCATCAGTCTGGTGGGCAAACACCGCGGGATGAGCGTTGATCAAGTGGATGAGATAGCTCAAGGGCGTGTGTGGACTGGTCAGGATGCCATGCAGCGTGGCCTGGTTGATCAAATGGGTGACTTCGACGATGCGGTGATTCTGGCGGCCAAACTGGCCAATATGGAATCATACAACCTGTACTGGGTAGAAGAACCGCTCTCTCCGGCACAGCAGTTCCTGCAGGATCTGGTTGGTCAGGCCAAAGTGCATCTTGGTCTGGATATCAGCTCGGTACTGCCGGCCTCTCTGGCACCGGTCGCCCGTCAGATTACCCAGGATGCGAACTTGCTGAGCAGCTTCAATGATCCAAAAGGTCAGTATGCGTTCTGCCTGAACTGCGACGTCCAGTAAATACCACGCAAGCACTGGTACGATTAGGGGCATCTCTGTGCGAGATGCCCCTTTTTCTTAACCAATTATTGGTTATAATCGCCCGCTCTGTTCCCCCTACAATTATGGTTTCTAGCAATGGCAAGAAAACACATATACATCGCCTACACCGGCGGCACCATCGGCATGCAAAAGTCGGATCACGGTTACGTGCCCGTCGCTGGCTTTATGGAAAAACAGCTGGCCAGTATGCCGGAATTCCACCGTCCGGAAATGCCGGAATACACCATTCACGAATACGAGCCACTGATCGATTCTTCGGATATGACTCCGGCTGACTGGCAACAAATCGCGGATGATATCCGGGATAACTACGATAAATACGACGGGTTTGTCATTCTACACGGTACCGACACGATGGCGTACACCGCATCCGCACTGTCATTCATGCTGGAGAATCTGGGCAAACCGGTCATCGTGACGGGTTCACAAATTCCTCTGGCCGAGCTGCGATCTGACGGCCAGGCCAATTTGTTGAACGCACTGCACATTGCGGCTAATTACCCGATCAATGAAGTGACGCTGTTTTTCAACAACCAGCTGATGCGCGGCAACCGCAGCACCAAATCGCACGCTGACGGTTTCAATGCCTTTACATCTCCAAACCTGCCGCCACTATTGGAAGCAGGGATCAATATTCAGATCAGCAGCAACGTCACCGTTGGCGCTCAGCCTGTCGGTGAGTTCAAAGTACATAACATTACGCCTCAACCTATCGGTGTGATTACTATGTACCCGGGCATTTCACATGAAGTGATCCGCAACACACTGCTCCAGCCAGTTAATGCCATGATTCTGCTGACCTTTGGTGTGGGCAACGCGCCGCAAAATCCGGAGCTACTCAGCCATCTGCAAGAGGCTTCAGAACGAGGTGTGATCGTGGTGAATCTGACTCAGTGTCTGGCAGGAAAAGTGAACATGGGGGGGTATGCTACTGGTTGTGCTTTGGCGGATGCCGGCGTGATCAGCGGCTTTGATATGACTCCGGAAGCTGCTCTGGCTAAATTGCATTACCTGCTAAGCCAGAACCTCGGCTATGAGGAAGTAAAAGCCAAAATGCAGCAAGTCCTGCGCGGTGAAATGAGCTTATAACGGCTTCCCGCGTCCGATA
Organism: Vibrio sp. V38_P2S17PM301; assembly: GCF_009904845.1. NCBI lineage: Bacteria > Pseudomonadati > Pseudomonadota > Gammaproteobacteria > Vibrionales > Vibrionaceae > Vibrio > Vibrio sp. V38_P2S17PM301. The sequence goes on from NZ_WXWO01000001.1 coordinate 155,084, forward strand.
ACAAAGCCCCTGCAGGAATGCAGGGGCTTTTTAGTTACACTCAGTTTTCGTTGGGGTTCACCCGGACAATATCGCTTTGCCCCGGCTGAAACTCTTTTTTAAGCTCTGCTTTTGACTTAAATTTTATCTCTCCACCGGCCGCAATAGACATGTGGTCTGCTGCCGTGTTGTGTTTTGATTGATACAACATCACAGCTTGCATACAAGAGTCTCGCTGCTCTTGTGAAAGTGGTGTACCTTCAGGCCACTTACCTGTCTCCACCGCATAGGTTAGCCGCTCATAAACCTCAGGTGTGATGGCATTAATTAACTGTTCTGCGTCCATGGTGTATCCTTAAATCATCATTCTTGCACAGAAAATAACGTCTCGGCTTTGTCAGTCAAGGTAGCACGAGCAAATAAGCGTATTTGATCACAAGCAAAAATATGAACCTTCATCGAATTGTCTCTATTACCCTGATAAGTGCCGGCTTGACCGGGTGCTTTGACAGCAGAAAAAACACGGAGCAGCTGTGTAACGATTACCCGGCGCTGCGATGTGAACAGCTGAATGTGGATGACGGCCAGTGTCGGGTGCCCAGAACTAACCTGATTTGGCACCGTTTTGACGTCCTTAAAGATCCGACGGAAAGCCACAAAATCACCGAATACCAGATGGTCACGGAGTACCGCCGCTGTCTTGAACTGGCGGCACAAATCCAACCCATCGATCAGAGCGCTCTCAAGCGCAAGCGTTTTGAAGCTCTCGTGCACTCCGGTGAAGAACAGGAACGCATCGTACAGGAACTGAGTGACTCCACCGAACCGGAAACACTCTACTTCCTATGGAGTCAGATTGGTGACAATAATGCACGCCGTCAGTTTCTTCAGTTGGAAGGTTCACCAGAACTGGAAACCGCCCATCTGCAGTACGCGTTAGCGACGTTTTATACCAGCCGCGACAGCGCCAAAACCGTTACCTTGCTCAATCGCTCGCTGGAGTTGTCCGGTGCCGATGATGTCAACACCGAGATTTTCAAATCGCTGGCCAGTACTTACTACAAGCTCAATCAGAAAGAGAAGGCTTATATCTGGACTCGGGTCGCCGAGCGGTTTGATATCAACGTGGCCTCTCAGCCAGAACTGCAACTGTTGTACGGGTTCGACCAGGCGACTTACACTCGTCTGGATATGCTGGCCAACGAGGTTGAAGATGCCATCAGACAGGGCAATTATCGCTCAAGCCTTATCCCCAATACCTTTTGAGGTCTAAAAAAGCCGCTCTGTTTGGAAGCGGCTTTTTGTTGGCTTGCGAGCGGAAGTGTCAGTTCCTCCCGCTACCCCGTCGATAAAATGAAAGGATTTAACACTAAGGTGTCATTCAGCGACAGGTTTGATCACTTTTGTTGAAAATTAACGACACAGAATTTACACAAAATCGGTCCCCTGTCGTCTTGGGTCCATCAGGGAAAACATGCCCCAGATGGCTGTCGCAAGCCGCACAGCGAATCTCAGTTCGCACCATTCCGTGACTCAGATCTTCCAGATATCGGATTGCATCCGGATCGATCGGCGCATCAAAACTAGGCCAACCGCATCCCGAATCGTACTTGTTTTCGGAGTGGAACAGCGGTGCCTGACAACAGGTACATTCGTAGATGCCAGTATCTCGGTTGTGGAGTAGCTTACCGCTGAACGGGGCTTCGGTGCCTTGTTTGCGGCACACGTTATATGCCTCTACTGACAGGGTCTCACGCCAGTATTCATCAGGCTTCTCTATTTTCTCGACACCAGGTTTCACGTAACACTTTCTCCTAATTCTCGATTGTTGTATGGAATGATTCGGCGAAAAACTTGTCTACAATTACGTTTGTAGCACATACTTTTTCGTTATGAAAAGTGGGCAACCCATCCCCCGTAATACTTTCGCCGTCTAAGGTATTTTACGGAAACTGGTGCACAGATAAACCAGTGCTGAGTTTAAAAAACCACCATTTGTAGCTGATTGTGAAAAAAAGCGACGCTTTTTTTTGACTTTAAACAAGTTAAGTCCGATTATCTATTGCAGATGTTTACTGGATTCTGTAATTTTACTACCAGTTATCTTTAATCAGAAATTAAGTTGTGGAGCAACTATAATGACTATCAAAGTAGGTATTAACGGTTTTGGCCGTATCGGTCGTTTCGTATTCCGTGCAGCGCAAGAGCGTAACGACATCGAAGTTGTAGGTATCAACGACCTGATCGACGTAGAATACATGGCTTACATGCTGAAATACGACTCAACTCACGGCCGTTTCAACGGTACTGTTGAAGTTGAAGGCGGTAACCTGATCGTTAACGGCAAAACTGTACGTGTAACTGCAGAACGCAACCCAGAAGACCTGAAATGGGACGCAATCGGTGTTGACGTTGTTGCTGAAGCAACTGGTATCTTCCTGACTGACGAGACTGCGCGTAAGCACATCACTGCTGGTGCGAAGAAAGTTGTTCTGACTGGTCCTTCTAAAGACGCAACTCCAATGTTCGTTAACGGCGTAAACTTCGACACTTACGCAGGCCAAGACATCGTTTCTAACGCTTCTTGTACTACTAACTGTCTGGCGCCTATCGCTAAAGTACTGAACGACAAGTTCGGTATCGAATCTGGCCTGATGACAACTGTTCACGCAACAACTGCAACTCAGAAAACTGTAGACGGTCCTTCTGCGAAAGACTGGCGCGGTGGTCGTGGTGCTTCTCAGAACATCATCCCATCTTCAACTGGTGCAGCTAAAGCAGTAGGCGTTGTACTTCCAGAAGTAAACGGCAAACTGACTGGTATGGCTTTCCGCGTACCAACTGCTAACGTTTCTGTTGTTGACCTGACTGTAAACCTGGTTAACGGTGCTTCTTACGAAGACATCTGTAAAGCAATGAAAGACGCGTCTGAAGGCGAACTGAAAGGCGTTCTGGGCTACACTGAAGACGCAGTTGTATCTCAAGATTTCATCGGCGAAACTTGCACTTCAGTGTTCGATGCTAAAGCAGGTATCGCACTGACTGACAAATTCGTTAAAGTTGTATCTTGGTACGACAACGAAATCGGTTACTCAAACAAAGTTCTTGACCTGATCGCTCACATCTCTAAGTAATGTAGGCATTAGCGATAAGCTTGTCTTTGAAAGATAAGACGTAAAGAAAGGCGGCTCTCGAGTCGCCTTTTTAGTATCTGTCGTTCTCGGGCATGCTTCGGTCCGAGCACAGTTTCAGGAGTTCAGAGTATGGATTTGAAAACCCTCCCCGCCTTAACCGTTCTGTCAGACAGCGTGACAATCGTCGAACTTGACGGGGTTAAAGTCGTGCGCGTCCTGCACGAAAAAGCCACCGCTGGAATTGCCTTACATGGCGCACATGTGCTGTCATTTGCTCCGGCCGGACAACCCGATGTTATCTGGATGAGCGACCAAGCCGTATTTGACGGTAAAGCGGCATTGCGCGGCGGCATCCCGGTGTGCTGGCCTTGGTTTGGTCGCATTGCTGCTCCGGCGCATGGCTTCGCACGCAACAGCGAATGGACACTGCTTGAACATCGTGAAAACGAGCAAGGCGTTATCATCGAGTTAGGATTACGCCCCAACGAACAAACGCTCACGCTGTGGCCACACCAATTTGATGCACGTTTGATCATGGAAGTCAGTGATACTCTGAAAGTCACCCTGGATGTCGTGAACACGGCTCAACACGCCTGGACCTTCTCCGGCGCGCTGCACACTTACCTCAACGTCGCTGACATCCGCGAGGTCTCTGTTCGTGGCATGGGCAGTGATTACATTGACAGTTTGCAGAATGAAAAAGCGTGTCAGGGTGGCGATATCCTGCAACTGAGCGACACCATCGATCGGGTATACACGCAACCAGAGGCACACATTAAGGTGGCCGATAGCCGTTTTGAACGCACTTTGGTGGTGGAAAACAGCGGTCACAATGCCGCAGTCCTGTGGAATCCTTGGGCGGCAGGCGCGCAGGCGATGGCCGATATGGCCGACGACGGCTATCTGACCATGCTGTGCGTAGAATCCACCCTGCATGCACCTAGCCTAGAGCAAGGTAAAATATTGCAACCTGGCGAGCACTACCAGCTCTCAACCCTCTTATCAGTAGCCTAACCATTCAGGCCAGCACTCGCTGGCCTCTTCTTTGCCTGTCATTTTTTCATCCTCGTGGGTCTTGATAAAGCCAGCCGGTGGATTTTGGTGCTTTTCATCTGTTTCATTAATAAGAATCAAAAAAACACTCGGGGGAACTTTGTAGTATCCGTGGGTTAAATTTATGCGTCAGACGGATTTAACCGCCTACATTACTAGGTGTCACGTCAACCAGGAATCACGAAGAATGATAGAAAAGTATAAAAATCAAAGTGTCGGTTTTCAGCTCAAGCTGGTTATCACACTCTGCCTGCTGGTCGCCTTTACCAGCATTGCCGTATTGGTGTATCGCAACGCGTCGCAGGTTCTGCTGGAGAACACACTGAAAGAACATCAGTCAAAAGTCGAAGCCATGGCCAAAACCATTGCCGGTCAGTTTGATGCTTATCTGCATACGGCCGAAGTCTTGGAGTCCACGTTTCGAAACGGCTATCTCGCAGGGGTCTACGTTGAAAATTACACCGTGGATTTTGAAGGCAAACAAATCCCCAACATGACTCAGTACGGGGAAAGCTTGATCAATGACACCAAACTGGTCGACAGTTTTACCCGTGACACAGGTGCGGTCGCAACGCTGTTTGCGCCGCTGGGCAACGACTTTATCCGCGTATCGACTTCACTGAAAGATCCGAGCGGCCAGCGCGCCATCGGCACTACGCTGGGACCGGATCACCCCGGCTATCAACAACTGGTCAGCGGCCAGCCTTACTATGCTCAAGTAACCTTGTTTGGTGAGCGTTATGTGACCTACTACGCCCCGATTACCGATGCCAATGGCAAAGTCAATGGCCTGTCGTTCATTGGGCTGCCGGTGGAAAATGCCACTCAGGAACTGTTTACTGCGCTGAAAACCGTCAGTTGGGGCGAAACGGGGTACACCATCATTGTCGACAATGCCAAAGACAATCAGGGTCATTACCTGCTTCATCCCGTGCGTAAAGAGAGTGATGCGCCCATTCAAGACGTCCGTGACTACAATGGCGACACGCCGTTTCATCAAATCTTTACTCAGCCAAGTGGCCTTATTCTCTACCCGTTTGCGAGTCAGGGCACGATTGGTGAGAAATACCTGGTGTTTACCGAGGTTCCGGGCTGGAACTGGAAACTCCTCGGTGGCACCTTTATCAGCGAAGTCACTCAGGGCAGTCAGACACTGCTTAAACTGATCATCATTATCTCGCTGCTGGTAGCGCTCGCTACATTTGTGATTCTGACTCTGGTGCTCAACCGCACCCTGAAACCCTTGACCATACTCAACGGCTACATGGGTCGGTTGGCGAAAGGCGAAGTGAGTATTCGCATTCCTGCCTCGGACCACAGCTCCAAAAATGAAATCATCAACCTGAATAACGGGGTGGCCAATATGGCCGGTCAACTGAATGAGCTGGTGAGTGAAATCCGCGCCACAAGCGATGAAGTGGAACACAGTTCAAACAGTGTCGCTCAGGATGCGCGTCAAAACCTCGCCCAGTCTGATCGTCAGCAAGAGCAGGTCGAGCAGGTGGTTACCGCCATTGAAGAAATGGCCTCGTCCGCTCAGTCCGTCGCCCAGCAAGTGGAAAGCATTGCGGAAAACGTTCGCCTGGCCAATACCGACAGTCAGTCCGGCCTGGAAATGGTGGAAGGCGTGTGTATTGATGTCGCGCAGCTCAACGATCAACTCGACAATTCGGCGAGCGCGATTGAACAAGTAAACCGTGACAGCGAAAGCATTCAGACCGTCACCAAGATGATTGATGAAATCGCCGAGCAGACCAACTTGCTGGCATTGAACGCCGCGATTGAAGCAGCCCGCGCCGGTGAACAGGGACGCGGTTTCGCCGTAGTGGCCGATGAAGTGCGCACCTTGGCTCACCGCACTCAAACCTCAGTGCAGGATGTGGTCGAAATCATCGAAAAACTCAAAGGCTCAACCCATAACGCCGTCAATCTGATGAACCAGAGCCAAACCAGCGCCAATCAGGTGCTTAACAAAGCTCAGGATGCCGGTACGGCACTGGAAGCGATAGCCGTTCAGGTGCAATCGATCGCCTCTCAGGCTGAGGCCATCGCCGCCACTTCGGAAGAGCAGGCACAGGTCTCTCAGGAGATCGCTGCCAATGCCCATTCCATCAGTGACCTGAACCGGGCAAGTCGCGATACCAGTGCAAAAACCACCGACAGTGCAGCAGAGCTGCAACGTCAGGCTCAATCACTCAAGCAACAAGTGGACTTTTTCCACTAATCCCACCAGAGCCGGTCTGTCCGGCTCTTTTTATTTCGCCTGATCGGGCGGTTTTTGGTAGACTTGCCGCCCTGCTTAACCGTTGAGGTCGTTATGAGTTACCAGTGCCCCCTTTGTCATCAAACCCTGTCCCTGAACGAACGGACTTACCAGTGTGAGAACAACCACCAGTTCGATATGGCAAAGGAAGGTTATGTCAATCTGATGCCGGCCCATCATAAGCGCTCCAAAGATCCAGGCGACAACAAAGAGATGATGCAGGCACGCCGCCGCTTCCTGGAAGGCGGTCACTACGACCCAATGCGTCAAGCTGTCGCCCAGTTGTGCGCAGAATACCTGGAAGAGGGTCAGGCCCGGTTGCTCGATATCGGTTGTGGCGAAGGTTACTACACTGATCAGGTTGAACGGACACTGTCGGCATGCTCGCCAACCGCATGCACGTTCGGTCTCGATATCTCAAAAATCGCGATTCGTTACGCTTCAAAACGTTACCCGAACTGCCACTTTAGCGTGGCATCCAGCCACCGTTTACCCTTCGCAGACGGCAGCCTGGACGCCATCCTGCGTATTTACGCGCCATGTAAAGCCGAAGAGCTGAATCGCGCCCTCAGCCCAGAAGGTGTGGTGATTACCGTGACACCCGCAGCTCGCCATCTCTACCAGTTGCGTGAACACATATATCAACAAGTACGCCTGCACAACGAAGAGCCAGAACAGATAGACGGCTTTGAGCTGGCCGCTCAGCAGACACTCAATTACATCATGCAACTACCAGGTAATGACGCCTTTGACCTGCTGCAAATGACGCCTTTTGCCTGGAAAGCCAGTGATGAACTCCGCGAGAAGCTGAAGTCATCTACACTGTTTGAGTGTGAGGCCGATTTCATGCTGCGCGTATACCAAAAAGTTAATTGATAATAGTTTTCATTTTCATTGAATCCTAATCAGGCCTCCGGTAAGATTCCCCGGTCATTTTTGGAGGCCAATCAATGCGAACCCTTTTTACCTCTGTTTTCAGTGCATTATTGCTCAGCGGCTGCGTCAGTAGCACAACTGAACTCAACACCACTTATTACGACTACCAACTGTATTCCCCTCAGGGAAAGCAACTCAGCGTCGATAACTTGCCCGCAAACATTCTGGATGCGGATGTGGTATTGGTGGGCGAATGGCACACACATGCCGGGGTTCACCGTTTTCAGACCGATTTGCTGCAAGCGTTGAGCCGCACTCCCAAGGCCATCACCTTGTCGATGGAACAGTTTGCCCGCCCAGCACAAAAAGTGCTCAACGACTACCTCAATAGCCGCATTGGTGAACAGCCACTGATGTCAGAAGGCGACGCCTGGCCAAACTATGAAAGCGACTACAGGCCGCTGGTCGAGTTCGCCAAAGCCAACGATATGGACGTGCTCGCTGCCAACGCCCCCAAACCTATGGTGCGCTGCATCGGTCGTGAAGGCCTGACCTATCTCGACAAGCTGTCTGCGGAGCGTCGTCAGCAAGTGGCCAGCGAAATCAATACCGGTCCCTCTGCTTACAAAGACAAGTTCATGGCATCGATGCACCACGGCAAGCCAGAACAAACCGAACGCCAATATGCCGCACAGGTGACCTGGGACGAAACCATGGCCGAAAGCATTGTCAATTATCTCAAAGACAATCCGGAGACCCAAATCTTACATATCGCGGGAAAATTCCATATAGAAGATGGTCTGGGGACCAAAGCGTCGATTCTGCGGCGCAACCCGACCTTGAAGGTGGTTGTGATCACCCCCGTGACAAAGCCAACACAGGCGAAAGCCGACTACCAGTTAGCCGTGCTTGAGCCGCCGGTACGTTTTGTTCAACGTGATAATCGCCTCAAAGCGATCCATGCACTGACACAACGCAATGACGATTTGATCTGCGAATAACACCACACCAACCTGCCGGGCGAATAGCCCGGCACTTCTCTTTCCCTCTCATACATAACAATAATTATTATTTGCAATTGATAATTAATTGCATTTAAATACTACTGTTTGACGTCATCGGAGAAGAGATTCATGGACCTACAACAATGCTGGTCGAGCTACCTCAAAGCGGAACAACTTCTGGATCAGGGCCATTGGCCTCAGGCACACTATCTCTATGAAGACGTGCTTTCTTCACTGCCAGGACACATTCAAACCGCGCTGAGCTCCGATGAGACTAAGCCCTGTCAGTTTGTCTGCTTACTGTCTGGCCTGCGTGATGCCGCGGTATCTCAGTCCGAAATTCTCAACAGTATGGGCCAGCACCAGCGCGCGTTTGACGTGCTCAATCAAGCCTACGCCTTACTCCAGTTTATCGCCATAGAACCGAACGCCCTTGTACGCAGTACCGATAGCGTACTGGAGAAACAGAGTGAGGATCTCCTGCGTCATTTGGGTGCGTTTTGCAGCGCGCAGCGCAATGCGCAGTGGATGCTGGAATATGAGCAAGTAGAAAAGGCGCACCATTATTTCACCAACCTTAAGCTGATGAACGGGCTTATGACCACACCTCAGGTGGTGAACTGACACCGTCTGACTCCCCATTGATAAGGAAGTACAATGTCCAATCCAATCCTTACGGTACGTAACCTGTCCGTTAGTTTTACCACCAACGACGGAATCGTTGATGCGGTAAAAAATATCAACTTTGACCTGTATGCGGGCGAAACGCTGGCAATCGTCGGCGAGTCCGGCAGCGGTAAGTCCGTGTCCACCAACGCGCTGATGCAATTGTTGCCTAACAATGCCATTGTTCATCCGGACTCCAGCATTGTGTTCGAACGCCAGGAACTGCTGACGCAAAGTGAAAATGCCATGCGCAAAGTTCGCGGCGACCGCATTGCGATGATTTTTCAAGAACCGATGACATCGTTAAACCCATACATGAGGGTCGGGATCCAGGTGGCGGAAGCCCTGATGTGTCACCGTCGGCGTTCATTGAAACAAGCCAGACAACGCGTACTGGAACTGTTTGAACTGGTGCATCTGCCAGAACCTGATCAAGCCTACAACAAGTACCCGCATGAGTTTTCCGGCGGGCAGCTGCAACGGATTATGATAGCCATGGCGCTGATCAACGAACCAGATATTCTGATCGCCGATGAACCCACCACCGCACTGGACGTTACCGTTCAGGCTGAAGTGCTGAATCTGATTCAAGAGATTCAGACGAAAATGGGCATGGCGATCTTGTTCATCACACACGATCTGGGTGTGGTGAAACACCTGGCCGATCGAGTGCTGGTGATGTGTCAAGGTGACGTGGTCGAAGAGGGACAATGCCGAGATCTGTTTGCCTCACCGCAACACGAATACACGAAGATGCTGATCAACTCCATCCCAAACGGGCGTAAAGACGCCATTGAAGACAGCGCCCCAGCGCTGCTGAGCGCACAAGACATCCGGGTCAAATTTCTGGTTAAATCGCATTTTATTTCTGCCAGAAATCAATACTTTGAAGCGGTAAAAGGCATCTCGCTTGAACTTAAACAAGGGGAAACTCTGGGCATCGTGGGGGAATCCGGATCTGGGAAATCGACTCTGGGCCGGGCATTGATTGGCCTGTTGCCATCAAGCGGGCAAATTGTCTTTAAAGGCCAGGATGTTAGCCAACTGACCGACAAGCAGCGTTTCGACCTGAAAAAAGACATTCAGATGGTGTTTCAGGATCCTTATGGGTCGCTATCGCCACGAATGACGATCGGCGAAATCATTACTGAAGGTCTGACCGTGCACCAACCTCATCTCAGCCGCAGTGAGCGTTTGCAGCGCGCACGCAAAGCGCTGCAAGAGGTGCGACTGGATCCTCATTCAATTAACCGCTATCCGCATGAATTTTCCGGCGGTCAGCGCCAACGGATTGCGATTGCCCGGGCGCTGATCCTTGAACCGTCTTTTATCTTATTGGACGAACCGACATCGGCCTTAGATCGTTCGGTTCAGCTAACGGTTATCGACTTGCTCAAGGATATCCAGAAAAAGCACAACATCGGTTTCCTGTTCATCAGTCATGACCTCAGTGTGGTTAAGGCCCTGTCAGACAGGGTGATCGTGATGCAAAAAGGGGAAGTCATGGAACAAGGCAGCGCAGAAGCCATCTTCCAGCAACCTCGTCACGATTACACTAAAAAACTCATCCGTGCCTCATTCGATCTTGAGGAGAGCGATGAGGTTGCCGCATGAGCCTGCATGAAATTGTCATCTTTTTCTCCTAAACTGTAACCGATCCTAAAAATCGGTTTGGCCGCCGACCCGATTACGCCGCAAGGATGCGGCGTTTTCATTTCCCCCTCGTCCCCCATAACTGGCACAGATGTTGCTCACGTTTTTCTACCGATCGATTACGCCGTTCATAAGCTGAGAAAAGCCGGCAGCAATCGGGCGCACTTTTTGCTATGTTATTTTTTGAACAAATAAGTAAGATTTCTGCAAAAGTTTTTTATCGCCTGGCCGATATAGCTAATGTGGATAGATTCAGGAGAAGAGTATGACGCCAGTAGGAATGGATTCGGTCAGAGTGACCCCAAGCCAGACTGTCTCTCCTCAGGCTAAAACCGGAGAGCAGGACACTTCCTCTGCCCCTCTTAAAGTCGAACAGACTAAGGTGACACTCTCAGACGAAGGCAAAGCATTGCTCGCCGCTCTGAAAGACATCGAAAAAGAAGAAAAAGCAGCTGAACAAGGCGAAAAAACCGTCGGAGATAAAGTTAACTCATTCACCCGTGGTGCTTTGGGAATGGAACACCCAGACAAAGCGGAGGAACAAGAAGAAGACGTTTCCTATTCCGCGGGGCAATATCTTTCCGCTGCGGCAACCATTGGCGGCCTGCTGCTCGCCTTAGTTTAAGTCGCTCAACGACACGACACTCAGATGGCAACGCAACCGCGTTGCCATTGGCGTATTCTTGCCTTCTCGCCACGCTTCCCCCCCACCTTCGACCACGCGAAGTTGTTCATTAAGCTCAAAGAGTTACAATTTTATTAACATTTTATGTCTGTCACTTAAGTGTCACAATTCAGTGATGAAATGTCGCCGACCTAATAAATAAGGATATAAAATGAAACACATAATAAAGCCGGTCGTAACGGCAGTGGCGACATCAGTGCTCTCCTTCAACGCACTTTCAGCAGAAATTAAAAATGTCATCCTGATGATTGGTGATGGCATGGGACCACAACAAGTCGGCCTCTTGGAAACCTACGCCAGCCGCGCTCCTCATTCTATTTATCAGGGCAACACCACCGCGTTGTACAAACTGGCCAATGAAGGCGTGATCGGTTCATCGCTCACCCACCCTGAAGACGCGATTGTCGTGGATTCCGCCTGTTCAGCAACCATGCTGGCCACCGGGATCTACACAGGCTCGGAAGTGATTGGTATTGATGCCGATGGTCATCACGTTGAAACCGTCCTTGAGCAGGCCAAACGTTTAGGCAAAGCCACGGGCCTGGTGTCGGATACCCGTATGACGCACGCAACCCCCGCCGCGTTTGCTGCCCATCAGCCGCATCGCTCTCTAGAAAATGACATTGCCGCGGACATGCTCAAAACGGGTGTCGACGTGATGTTATCCGGCGGACTGCGCCACTGGATCCCTCAATCTGCTAACGATAAAGGTGACACTTACCAGCAACTGGAAACACTGACGCACGGCGATGTGGCACTGAAGTCGAAGCGTAAAGACGAGCGCAATCTTCTGACCGAAGCACAGAAAAATGGTTACCAATTGGCGTTTAATAAAACCATGCTGAACGACGCCCAAGGCAGTAAAGTTCTCGGGCTGTTTGCCAGCTCAGGTATGAATGACGGCATCGCTTACAGTCAGAGCAAGGACGATCCCAAGCGTACCCAACCCACGCTGAAAGAGATGACGGCAAAAGCCCTGAACGTGCTGGCCAAAGATCAGGATGGCTTCTTCCTGATGGTCGAAGGTGGACAAATTGACTGGGCGGGTCACAGCAATGATGCGGGCACCATGCTACACGAAATGGTCAAGTTTGATGAAGCCGTCAACGAGGTTTACCAGTGGGCGAAAGGACGTGATGATACTCTGATCATCGTCACGGCGGACCATGAAACCGGTTCATTTGGTTTTAGCTACTCCTCAGCCAATTTACCTGAACCGCAAAAACGCTCTGGCGAAGCATTTAAACAGCAGGATTACGCACCGAATTTTAACTTTGGCAAATTTGAAATCCTTGATGGCTTGTACAACCAGAAAATGAGCTACTACGGCATGCTGGACGCGTTTGGCAAGCTGGACAAGAGCCAGCAAACTCCGGCCAAATTGGCTGAAATCATCAACGCGAACAGTGACTTCCCAATTACCGAAGCTCAAGCCGCCAACATTTTGCAGGACAAGCCAAACCCTTACCATAAAGACGGCCACAGTTACCTGTCCGCCAAAGAGGTTCCGGCGATTCACGACTTTGACGCTTTCTTCCCGTATAACGACCGTACCAACCTGATCGCCCGCGAGCAGGCCACTGGTCAGAACACGGTCTGGGGTACCGGTACTCACACCCACACTCCGGTTAACGTATTTGCCTGGGGACCGGCAGAAACCATTCTTCCGGTGTCGAAAATCATGCACCATTCAGAATTGGGTGAATACATCAAGTCGATGGTCAAATAACACCACAGACCAAAGCGCCCCTTGGGGGCGCTTTTTCCTTTTAGCTCATATACCATTGACGTTCATGACATTTAGCGGCAGGATCATGCCACTCCCTCATTCAAACTTGTTTGACCATGTGCCAGATTTTTGCCAATCAGCCCGCTGAAACCTATCAGTATATCACTCGTTCAATCCGTATTGACGGGCATGTCACCAGCGTCAAGCTGGAAGCCAGTTTCTGGACCATACTGGAAGAAATTGCCGCCCACCAAGCGATGAGCATGCCTAAATTTCTCAGCCGCATTCACCAGGAAGCGCTGGCATTGAACGGTGACGTCACCAATTTTGCTTCTATGCTACGCTGTGCCTGTCTGATCTATCTGCGCCAGCCCAGCCAAACCATAAAGACAGCTCAGGCCGAACTGTGCGACAGCCTGTAATGCTTGTCGTACTCAGGTACTACCCTTTTTGCTTCACGTGGCGTTAGTCTGGTTTGCTCAGCAGTAGGAGCAATCATGACAAAATTAATTCACAGCATGATCCGGGTCAGCGACCTGGAAAAATCCATTGAGTTTTACCGTAACGTTCTTGGCTTGACTGTACAAAACCAGTATCAGTTTGACGGCTTTACGCTGGCCTATCTGGCCAATGAAGAAAGCGGCTTTGAACTGGAACTGACCTACAATCACGATCAGCGTGACGCATACACTCATGGCAGTGGCTACGGTCACCTGGCGGTCAGCGTGGAAGACATCGAGCAAGCGCACCAGAACATCACGGCACAAGGTGTGGAAACCACCGACATCAAAGCGCTTGACCACCATCAGAAACATCTGGCGACGTTTTTCTTCGTCACCGACCCTGACGGCTACAAAATCGAGTTTCTTCAGCGTCAGGGACGCTACCTGTAGGCGGCATGCGATAACAACAAGGCACTCAACGGAGTGCCTTGATTGATTATGCGTCGCCTTTGTCGACCATGTGCAGATGCACATCCTGCTGTGGAAACGGAATCGAGATACCTTCGCGATCAAAACGCAGCTTCACTTCTCTGGTAACATCCCAGTACACATCCCAGTAATCGTCCGTTTTCACCCATGGGCGGACAATAAAATCCACCGACGAGGTATTGAGTGTATGCACACGAATGTTGGGCTCTGGCGCTTTCAGCACAGCCGGATGCTCAGTAACAATCTCTTTTAGCACCCGTTCCGCTTTCAGTAAATCATCGGCGTAACCGATGCCAAACACCATATCCACCCGGCGCACTCGTTCATGCGTCACATTCTTAATCACATCGCCCCAGATTTTACTGTTGGGCAGGATAATGATCTGATTATCAAAGGTTCGAATGGTGGTGTTCACCAGGCTCATGTGGCTCACTTTCCCCTCCACACCACCAGCGTAGACAAAATCTTCCACATCAAACGGGCGGTAGATCAACAGCATCATCCCCGCCGCAAAGTTGGACAGCGTATCCTGCAATGCGAAACCGATGATCACACCCGCGATACCAAAACCGGTCAGCACCGGCGTCAAATTCAGGCCTAATTGTGACAGGCCGACCATAAAACCGATAAACCAGACCGCTTTACCCGACATCGAGATAAAAAAGTCCTGCATTAACTGCGAGAACTTCAGGTTACGTGAACCGACCGTTTTCTTGACGACTTTACGGGTGACTTTTGCCAGCGCTCCGGAGATAAGCAGAATCAGCACGAACACAAACAGTTGAAACAGATGCTGAGGCGCATTCACGATGAGCCAGTCCCAGGCACTGTTTGACCAATGACTAACGATCGACATGGCCACGTTCCAGTCGAGCAGATCGTGAGTCACACTGCCCGTCACCTCAAAAATCATCCGTTTATATTCCGAGGTTTCCAACCCGATATTGTCGCCAATATTCAACAGCGAACGCAGACTGTCAGTGGCAATGTCGAGACGCTGTTTCAGTACCAGTTGATTGAGTTGCAATGACGCCTTTTCTGACTCAGGACTGGAGCTGAGCTGCGTGGCAACCACGTCCAACTGTTGATTGAAATATTCAACCGACGCCGACAGAACCCGTAAACGCTTGTTCACCAGATCTTTCAGCGCCGCTTCAGCCGCCTCATCCTGCTCATCCAGTTTTTTTAGCCAGTTGAGGTTTTGCCAGTTGGCTTCATACACCACATCCAGATAATGCTGTAACTCGCGGTAGTTATTGAGCAGTGACAGTTTCTCTTCATCTTTAGCGCTGTTGAGTGATTCATTGAGCGACTTAATTTTCGCTTCCAGATACGCGGTCGCATCGTTGCCGTATTTCTGCTGTAGCCGGACCTGTGCAATCAACTCAGTTTTATCGAAAGCTTGCTTATTGATCGCATCAGCCAGTCGCTCTCGCAACTCTTCATTTTTCTGGAATAGCTGCAACTGAATCGCGTCTTTCTCATCGCCGCTGGCCGTTCTGAGGCTATCAGTCAGGGCAATAATTTCTGTGTTGACCGCTTCAATCGCCACTTGCGCTTTGGAGGGCAGGGGCTCTTCCGTCGCCCACGCGCTGCTGATAACAACCAGGCTCAGTAGCAGCGCTAACCACCATCCACCCAGCAGGGAGCGGCCTGGCCGCAGACAAGACAATGTCGTCATATTTACCTCGTATCGTACAACGGCCGTCGGAATGATGGCGCATAACTGTCTCAATGTATTCTGTATTTTATATCAAGATGAGACGTCTTTCTGTGCCGTATTGTCAGCGGGGTGTCCGTTTACATAAAAAAGCCCCGCGACACAGCGCGGGGCGAAAAGCCAAGAACACTCCGATTACTTGGCGACCTGGAGGAGGACGTTTTCCAGTCGATCGAGACCTTCGCTCAAGACTTCCGGTTCAATCGTCAGAGGGGGCAGCAGACGGATCACGTTTCCTTTCACCCCGCACGACAGCAGAATCAGACCATTTTCCTGCGCTTGAGCGATCACCGCTTTGGTCACTTCCGGTAACGGCTGGCCGGTCTGGGGGTCGCTGAACTCAATCGCCATCATGGCGCCCAGCGTGCGCACGTCGGCAATCGCCGGAACCGATGCCTGTAATGCCGTAAGGCGGACATTGACCACCTCACCAATCCCGACGGCTTTATTGCACAGATCTTCTTCAGCAATGATGTTCAATACTTCCAACCCCGCCACGCACCCCAGAGCAGAGCCCGCATAGGTCCCCCCCAGACCGCCAGGCGCCGCTGAGTCCATAACATGGGCTTTCCCCACCACTGCTGAAATCGGGAAGCCGCCCGCGATGCCTTTTGCCATGGTCATTAAGTCCGGTTCAATGCCGAGGTACTCGGTCGCAAACATTTTCCCCGTTCGGGCAAAACCGGTCTGAATCTCATCGGCAATCAGCACAATCCCATGCTTATCACACAGTGCCCGGAGCGCCTGAGCAAACGCCGCTGGCGCCTGATAAAAGCCGCCTTCACCCTGCACCGGCTCAAAAATCATCGCCGCCACACGCCCAGGTTCGATATCACAGGCAAACAGATCTTCGATCGCCTGCAGGCTGTCTTCCACACTAATACCATGCAAGACGTTCGGATAAGGTGCGTGGTAAATCTCGTTCGGGAACGGACCAAAACCCGCTTTGTAAGGTGTGACTTTTCCGGTCAACCCCATGGTCATATTGGTCCGGCCATGAAAACCACCTTTGAACGCAATTACGCCGCTGCGTCCGGTATGCGCGCGAGCGATTTTCACCGCATTTTCCACCGCTTCAGCACCGGTTGTCAGAAAGATCGCTTTTTTGTCACTGTCTCCGGGGGCCAGAACGGTCAGTTTTTCCGCCAGTTCAACAAACGAGGCATACGGCGTGACCATCGCACAGGTGTGCGAGAAATGATCAATTTGCGCTTTCACCGCTTCAGTTATGCGTTGGTGGCTATGGCCGGTGTTGGTCACTGCGATCCCTGCCGCGAAATCAATGTACTGATTACCTTCAATGTCCCACACGTAGGCGTTTTCCGCTCGCTCGACGTACAGCGGATACAGCGCGCCCATCCCCTGAGCAATCACGTTGTTTCTTCTTTGGTGCCATTGTTGATTTGTCATGATTCGGTTCCTTGATTAATTTCCGCCAAAGCAGAGGTATTTCACGTCCATATATTCATCAATCCCTTGCTTGGCGCCTTCACGGCCTATGCCGGACTGTTTCACACCGCCAAACGGGGCGACCTCGGTCGAGATGATGCCTTCGTTAATGCCGACCATGCCGTATTCAAGCGCTTCGGCAATCTGCCAAACCCGGTGAATGTTCTGACTGTAGAAATAAGAGGCCAGGCCGTAGATGGTGTCGTTGGCCATTTCAATCAGTGCCTCGTCGCTGTCAAATCGCATCACCGGAGCAATCGGACCAAAGATCTCTTCCTGAACAATCTCCATGTCATGCGTCACGTTTTTCAGTACCACCGGCTGCATGAACAGCCCGTCGAGCGCCTGTGGCGCGGTCACGGGTTCGGCGCCTTGTTCAATGGCGCGGTTCAGTAACGCCTGAATGCCCTGTTTGGCCGATTCGCTGATCACCGGGCCGATGTTCACTCCCGTTTCCAGGCCATTCCCGATCTTGAGTTGTTGAACCGCCGCATCAAACTTGGCAACAAACTCGTCGTAAACCTTGCTGTGTACGTAGAAACGGTTGGCGCACACACATGTCTGACCGGCGTTGCGAAATTTCGACGCGATGGCGCCTTTCACCGCAGCATCCAAATCCGCATCATCGAAAACAATAAACGGAGCATTCCCACCCAGTTCCATCGACGTGCGTTTGATGTCTTTGGCGCTTTGCTCCATCAGAACACGCCCGACCTGAGTCGAACCGGTGAACGACAACTTACGGATCAACGGATGAGAAGTAAAAATGGCTCCCACCTGACGTGAACTTTCGCCCAGCACCACTTGCAGCACATCGCGTGGTACCCCGGCCTGATAGGCCAGCTCAGCGACAGCAAACGCTGACAGTGGCGTTGATTCGGACGGCTTAACCATAAAGGTGCAGCCCGCCGCCAGCGCCGGACCAGCCTTGCGAGTGATCATCGCAATCGGAAAGTTCCACGGGGTGATCGCACACGCCACACCAATGGGCTGCTTGATGGTGACAATACGCTTGTCGGCGGATGGCGCCGGAATCGCATCACCGTAAGTGCGCTTGGCTTCCTCAGCAAACCATTCGATAAAACTCGCGCCATACAGTACTTCACCCTGCGCCTCTGCCAGTGGCTTCCCCTGCTCCAGCGTCATCAGCCTGGCCAGATCGGATTTATTCTCGACGATCAACTGGTACCAGCGTTGTAAAATGGCCGCACGCTGTTTAGCCGACTGTTTCGCCCAGGATTTTTGCGCGCGATGTGCCCGCTCGATACCATTAATGATCGCCGAATCCGATGAGACGGGCGCATAACCGATCGATTCACCCGTTGCCGGGTTGGTCACCTCGACCGAGGAGTTGTCGCTATTGACCAGAAACGAAAGTAAGCTTTGATTGTGAATCTGCTGCATGGTAGTTCCTTTTTACCTCGCTCTCTTTGATTGTCCCGCGATGCAAGAGAGCCGATGAATTGATGCCTGATCGAACGGCGTACATCAGGCTGGTATTTGTTGGGTGATACAGTGTATGTTGCCACCGCCGAGTAACACTTCCCGGGTCGGGATACCGATGATCTGATAATCCGGAAGTGCACGCTGCAAAATGGCCATCGCATCGGCATCTGTCGCTTCGTCCAGCAAAGGCAGAAACACATGCCCATTCACCATTAGGAAATTGGCGTAAGACGCGCTGAGACGTTCACCGGCGCTGCGGTTCATACCGTCGCTGTTATCAATGCCTCCCGCCTCCACATCACTGTAGTAGAGAGGCCCGGGGATCGGCAGTTTGATGATCTCGATTTGCCTCCCCTTTGCGTCGCGTTCGCTGCTCAGTACGCGTTCGGCTTCCCGCGACAGTTCAAATTGAGGATCGGAGGGATCGTCGGTCCAGCTGAGTACCACTTTGCCCGGAGCAATCACGTGCATCAGATTATCCACATGCCCGTCCGTTTCATCGTTGTACAGTCCCTGTGGCAACCAGATAACTTTTTCAATGCCCAGATAGGTTTCAAGCTGTGATTCCAGCTCTGGTTTGCTCAAATCCGGATTGCGTCCCGGACTAAGCAGGCACTCTTCGGTGGTGTATAATGTGCCTTGGCCGTCGGTGTGAATCGACCCACCTTCCAGCACGAACGGAGCCTGATAATAGTCAATCCCGACAATATCGCACACGTTCGCCGCCACCTGGTCATCAAACTGCCAGTTGTCATACAGGCCATTAAATTCACCGCCCCAGGCATTAAATTGCCAACTGATACCGCGACGTGCACCGCGACCATTCACCAGAACAGTCGGACCAATATCACGCATCCAGGCATCGTTATACGGCATTTCCACCAAACGCACTGACGGATGCAATAAGTGACGTGCGCGATCAAACTGACGTGCACTTACCGCGACATAAACTCGCGTCACTTCTGCGATCGCGTTCGCCACGCGGGCAAACGTCTGCTGCGCGGGTCTGGCCTCATCACGCCAGTTGTCCGTACGTTCCGGCCAGGCCAGCCAAACCTGGCAGACCAGGTCAAACTCGGCTGGAAAGCGGAAACCATCTTCTTTAGGAGTGGTCGTCAGTTGCATACCTCACCCCACTACACAGCCAGCTTGCCCACACTGGTATACAAATCCGGTCGACGGTCACGGAACAATCCCCACGCATGGCGCGCTTTGGCCGTGGCCTGCAGGTCAATTTCCGCATAGATGATTGCCTCTTCATTACGTGGCGCTTCTGCCAACTTGGCGCCGGTGTGGTCGGTAATAAACGAAGAGCCATAGAACGTCGTTTCGATACCGTCATCGACCTCAACGCCCGTTCGGTTAGCCGCAATCACTGGCACCAGATTGGCCGCCGAATGCCCCTGCATGGTTCGTTGCCAGTGATCACGTGAATCGAGCGTTGGATCCTGAGGCTCACTGCCAATGGCGGTGGGGTAAAAAATCGCTTCGGCGCCATTCAGCGCCAGACTGCGTGCCAGCTCTGGGAACCACTGGTCCCAACAGATGCCCACACCAAATTTACCAAAGCGGGTCTGCCACACTTTGAATCCGGTATCGCCCGGGCTGAAGTAGTATTTTTCACTGTAACCCGGTCCATCCGGAATGTGTGACTTGCGGTAGTTCTCCAGCACACGGCCGTCTGCGTCGATCATCACCAGGGAGTTAAAAAATGTGTTGCCGGCATTTTCAAAGTAGCTAACCGGAATCACCACGCCCAGCTCCTTCGCCAAAGCGCTCATCTCCTGGATAAGACGGCAGTTTTCCGTCTCTTCCGCCAGTTCAAAATATTTGGCTTCCTGCTTTTTACAAAAATAGGGTGCCGCGAACAGTTCCTGAGGCACGATAACATTGGCACCATTGGCCGCCGCGTCGCGGATGGCGGCCTTCGCTTTAGCAAGGTTATTGTCCAGATCCCAGCTTTTGGTCAGCTGAAGGGCTGCAAATTTGACGACATGACTCATGAGATTTTCCTTTCTCTGTATTTGTTTCAATAACCGATTAGATCGCCAGCTTATCGCGCAAGTTGTAGTAAGCCGCGCCGATGGCAGTAAATGGGATTTGGAAATGACGACCGCCCGGGAAGGCGTAATGTTTCAGCGATGCAAATGCATCAAAACGCTCTGCATGCCCTGTCAACGCTTCCGCCAACAACTTCCCTGCCAGGTGAGTACAGGTCACACCGTGACCACTGTAGCCTTGCAGGTAGTAAATATTGTCTGCAAATGAACCGAATTGCGGCATACGGGAGTAAGTCAGCAAGAAGTTGCCGGTCCAGGCGTAGTCAACCCCGATGCCCTTAAGCTGAGGGAACACTTTTTCCAGTTTAGGGCGGATCAAAGCCTCGACGTTGTTTGGATCGCGAGCACCGTATACCACACCGCCGCCGAACAACAGGCGTTTGTCCGCGGTGAGACGGAAGTAATCAAGAAGATAATTGCAGTCTTCGACACAGTAATCACTGGGCAAAATGTCTTTCAATTGTGCGTCGGACAACGGCTCTGTGGTCACCACTTGCGTTCCACATGGAATTGCTTTGTTACTGATATTCGGGGCCAGGCCGCCCAAGTACGCATTGCCTGCCAGCACCAGATATTTGCATTTCACGCTCCCTTGCTCTGTCCGAGCCACAGGGTTGAGGCCTTTCTCTATCGAGGTCACACCCGATTGTTCGAAGATCTTACCGCCCAGAGCCGTCACGGCAGCGGCTTCGCCCAGCGCCAGTTTCAATGGGTGAATATGACCGCCACGCATGTCCAGTAAGCCCCCCACGTAAGCCTGCGTACCGACTTTCTCTTCCAGCTCCGACGCGTCCAGCATGCTCAACTGATGATTGCCGTAACGCTCCCAGTGTTTTTTATGCTCTTCCAACCCTTTGAGCTGCTTATGGTTCAATGCGGTAAATAGCCCGCCATGTTTGAGGTCGCAGTCAATGTCATACTTATCAATCAAGCCGCGGATTATGTCGCCGCCTTCAAATATCATGTCGCACAGTGCTTTGGCCTGAGAAGGCTCGTAGCGGCTTTCAATCACATCCACATCCCGGCTGTAACTGTTGACGATCTGGCCTCCATTACGACCTGTGGCACCAAAGCCGACTTTTGCGCTTTCCAGCACCACGACATTAAAGCCTTTCTCAGCCAAGTGCAGCGCCGAGGACAGCCCTGAAAAGCCAGCGCCAACGATACACACGTCACACTCGATATCATCACGCAGTTGTGGGTACTCACTTACATTCTCAATCGAATGAGCATAATATGAATCTGTATGTTTATTCATTGTGGTCTTCCTTGTTTAATCGGCGTCAGGCTTAAGGTTGGAGACGAATCCAGGTGGTTTTGGTTTCGGTAAACTTCTCTATGGCGTGCAGTGATTTATCACGGCCGTTACCGCTCATTTTGAAGCCACCAAAAGGCACGGTCATATCGCCTTCGTTGTAGTTGTTGACCCAGACAGAGCCTGCTTGCAGTTGCTTGGCCACACGGTGAACGCGATTGATGCTGTCGCTCCACAGCGCCGCACCCAGCCCATATTGAGAGTCATTGGCGATAGCAATCGCTTCCTGCTCAGTTTTGAAGGTAATCACACACAGTACCGGGCCGAAAATTTCTTCTTGCGCGACCTGCATCTGATTATCGACGTTATCCAGGATCACCGGTGCCACAAACGCACCTCGCTGTCCGGTATCACCGCCACAGCGCTGGACTGCTCCGGCTTGCTTGCCCAATTCGACATAACTGAGGACTTTGGCTTTGTGTTCCTGATCGATCAGCGCGCCCATGCTGGAAGTAGGATCAAGTGGATCTTTAGGCGCAAAGCGCTGCGCGGCCGTGATCACTTTATCAATGAACATGTCTTTAATGCTTTCATGAACCAGCAAACGCGTCGCAGCAACACAGACTTCCCCCTGGTTATAGAAGCATCCGGCTGCGGTTTCCGCCGCCGCATTGTCTAAGTCAGCGTAGTCCTCGAACACGATGTTGGCGTTCTTCCCCCCGGCTTCGGCCCACACACGTTTGAGGTTCGTTTCACCGGAGCAGACCATAAGATGGCCAGCGACACGAGTTGAACCGGTAAACGCAATGCAGTCGACATCGGTATGACGCGCCAGCACCTCACCCGCTTCATGTCCGTAGCCTGTGATCACCTGGAAAACACCGTCTGGTAGCCCCGCCTGCTTGGCCAATTTGCCCAGAAAGATGGCGGTTAAAGACGATTTTTCTGATGGTTTGAGGATCACGCTGTTACCAGCCGCCAGCGCTGGCCCTAGCTTCCAGCAGGCAATCCACAACGGGAAGTTCCACGGAACCACGGCCGCTACCACCCCGATGGGTTGATGAGAAATATAAGCGTGAACATCTTTTTCGGTCGGCGCCACTTCGCCGTACACTTTGTCGATGGCTTCTGCATACCAACGCAAAGATTTGGCGGCACCGGGAATGTCGGTGCTAACACTATGAGCAATC
The DNA here is from genome assembly GCF_009904845.1 of Vibrio sp. V38_P2S17PM301. NCBI lineage: Bacteria > Pseudomonadati > Pseudomonadota > Gammaproteobacteria > Vibrionales > Vibrionaceae > Vibrio > Vibrio sp. V38_P2S17PM301. Next base: position 178,178 of record NZ_WXWO01000001.1, read on the forward strand.
GGTTTTCCCGTATCCAGCGTTTCCAGTAACGCCAGCTCATCGACGTGTTGATCAATCAGATCCGCAAAGCGGTACAGTGTGGCTTTACGCTCCGCTGGGGCACACTGGCTCCAGAGTCCAGCATGAAAGGCTTGACGAGCGTATGTCACCGCAAGATTTACGTCTTCTTCCTGACAACGGGCAATCTCCGTCAGTGTTTCATCCGTGGCAGGGTTGACCACTGCCAGTGTCTGCTGGCTCAGCGCCGCGCAGTATTCTCCATTGATGAAGGCCCGATTTTCGATTGTCAGTTGATCTCTCAGTTCAATCCATTGCTCCTGCGATTTCATACGCTCTCCTTGGTCACCGCCAAGGAAGCTAGAATGTCGTTGGCGTATGTGCGCTGATCATCCTGCAAGCCTTGTCGGTATGATTAGTAAATTTATGCGGAACCGTCGTGTCAATGACGTACGACTCCCCTTGCGTGAGAAGATAGATCTGACCGTTATACTCAAGCGTGATTTCACCCTCTAGTACGGTACCGACTTCTTCTCCCTCATGTTTGATTTCTGCAGCACCTGTCGTACTGTGAGGCTGATACTCTTCAATCAGAAAACCAATAACCTGATCCTTGGTTCCGTTGCTTACCAGCTTCATCGAGACAGATTCACTGCCCATCTCTATTAACTCTTCTGCTTTCAGTACCACTTTGGCTTCTTTATTGTGTTGCTCAAAAGTGAAAAACTCCGACAGAGACAGTGAAAACACGTTCACTATTTTTTGCAGCGAACTGACCGAAGGGCTGACTTTGCCATTTTCAATCGACGAAATGGCACTGTGTGTAATCCCGGCTTTTTCGGCCAGCTCGCGCTGTGACAATCCATGTGATTTACGTAGTTGAACAATATTTTTACCAACCAGTTGATTGTCCATTCATGCAACTCCTACTTTTAGTGAGAAGCTGACATGATAAATTCTTTGAATAAAATCTGTGAGAAATGATTACTTTTCGCTTGCCATTCTGGGTGCCACTGCACGCCAACAAAGAATTTGTGTTCCGGTAAACTGAAGGCTTCCACCAGACCGTCAGGCGCTTTGGCTTCCACGCGCAAACCAGGAGCCAGTGCATCGACCCCCTGGTTGTGCAAAGTATTCACTTCAAAATAACTGACATTTTCCCAGCGATTGTCCACCAGCCACTGTTCAAACAAGCTGTCTTTCTGAACCAGGACTGCATGCGCCGGCGCGTATTTCTCGGCAAAATCACTGGTCTGGCGCTCACGATGATCGGCGTATCCGGATTCATGAACCGCCGGATTGAGGCTTCCACCCAGTGCGACGTTCATTTCCTGAAAACCACGGCAAATTCCCAGACAAGGAATGTTTTTGTCTATTGCCAGACGCAACAGGTGCAGTGACAGCTCATCACGCGCTTCATCGGTTTTGCTTTCTTGGTGCTGGGCCTGATAGCGGTGTGGTGCGACGTTCGAATGGCTACCCGGAAACAACAGTCCGTCACACAGTGCCAGTGCAGCGTCAAGATCGTCACCGGCGATAGCGGATGGCAAAATAACCGGAATCCCACCAAAATCGGTGACCGCGTCCAGATAGAAGGCATTCAGTGCCTGAATTTGATAACCGGCCAGTTCCTTACTGCAACTCACCAGACCGATGATTGGCTTTCTTTTGTCAGACATCTTTCCACCACGTTCGATTTATTTAACAAAAAACCTACAAGTCACGTACAAAATTTTCAACGATAGAGCGTAAATGATGCGTAAAAGCGTGACAGGCACCTCCTTTTTGGTCAAAAAAAGCATAAAAACCGCTCGAAATATTGAGCAAAATAAAATCAACTGTTAAAAAATAGTTAACACACGAAATGAAAATCAAGAAACAAAACACACAAATAACAGTTTATCCATTTGTTTTATAAGCAATTTAAAATAAATTCTCATTTTAAAAGGTTAGAAGTGTAGTGTTTTTGTTAACATTCAATTTCGGTTGGCGCACGAGCGAAACCAGGAGCGGAAATCATGGAATCATTTTTACAGGAAGTTAAAAATTTTAGACAAACCTGGCCAGACATTGAGTTTGTGGATCTGATATTCACTGACATTAATGCCACACCACGTGGCAAACGCATTCCGGTAGAGGCTCTGGAAAAACTGGCGAAAGGCGTCGCACTTCCTGTGTCGACAATTACGCTGGATACCAAAGGCAATGTTGTCGAATCTGCCGGACTGGGTGAAGATCTGGGCGAGCCGGATAATTTATGTATGCCTATTGCGGGTTCACTGTTACCCACCGCCAAACCCCACACTGGCCAACTGTTGTTGACCATGATGGATGACTCAGGCGAGCAACCCAACCCGCTGTTTATCCGTAACATCGTCGAGAAGATGCTCAGTCAGTTACAGCAGCGCGATATGTACCCTTGTGTGGCGCTTGAGCTGGAGTTTTATCTGATAGATAAACAGCGCGGCGAGCACGGGCAGCTGCAAACTGCCATCAATCCAACTAAGCACACGCGAGAAAAAGACACCGAAGTGTATGACATTGATGGCCTGGACGACTATGCCGACTTTTTGCGGGATTTGAACGCCGCTGCCGATGCACAAGGGCTGAACACCGCTGGCGCACTTTCAGAATCGGCACCGGGTCAATTCGAAATCAACTTTAACCACTCTGGTGACGTGCTGCGCGCCTGTGATGAAATCATTCTCGCGAAGCGCCTGATCCGCCAGATGGCACACAAGCACGGGTTTGACGCCACCTTTATGGCCAAACCCTTTAATGAAGAAGCCGGCAATGGAATGCACATTCATCTCAGCCTGACCGATTCCGCCGGCAACAATCATTTCAGCGCATCAGATGGCACCGCCAGTCCGCTGTTCTACCAAACTCTCGCCGCCATGCTGGCCCAGTCTGCCGGCGCAATGGCGCTCATCTGCCCCAACGTCAATTCATACCGACGCTTTGTACCCGGAGCCTACGTGCCAACTCGCGCCGACTGGGGCGAGAACCACCGAGGTGTGGCATTACGGGTGCCCGTCAGCGACGCCAAAAACCGCCGGATTGAACACCGAATTGCGGGGGCAGACGTCAACCCTTACATTCTGGCAGCCGTGGTACTGTCTGCCGTGCTGGCAAGCGACAAATATACACCGGAGCAGTGCCCTCCACCGCTCAGCGATGACGCTCCAGAGCTACCGGTAAGGATGTCCGATGCTCTGGATCAACTGGCTCAGAGTGAACTGACTCAGTATTTGTCCTCCGCGTTTATTGATCTCTATCTTGCATGCAAAAACAGCGAACTGGCCGACTTTGAACGGGTGATCACCCCTTTGGAAATCGACTGGATGTTGCACTCGGCTTAACGAAAGGAACTCAGCTTTATGACTACGCAAACCAAGGCGCTGGATACGCCGCTTAAGTTTAACACCTCGCATCTACTCGTCAGCCTGTTGGTGGTTGCAACCTTTGTACTGTTCACGACCCTCGGCCTGAACCACACTGATGGCGAAGCCTACGGCTGGATTAGCCTGCTACCAACAGCCCTGGTGCTGGTCTTTGCACTCACCACTCACCGTACTGTCGAAGCTTTGTTCAGTGGCACCATAGCTGGCGTGCTGCTGCTAAACCCGGCCGAAGCCGTTGAGCAAATCGTGACCATTTCGATGGACGTCATGATGAATGAAACCATTGCCTGGATCATTCTGGTGTGTGGCTTAATGGGCGGCCTGATTGCCATTTTGGAAAAAGGCGGCAGCATTCTGAGTTTTTCCGACCTTCTGGTCACTAAAGTGAAAAGCCGTAAACAATCCATGGTAATGACGTTCGTTCTAGGTATCGTGATTTTTATCGATGACTACCTCAACGCGATCGCCATCTCCTCCTCGATGAAGAAAGTCACTGATGGCTATAAAATTTCGCGTGAGAAGCTGGCGTATCTGGTGGACTCCACCGCCGCTCCAATCTGTATCATCGTACCAATTTCGACCTGGGCGATTTTCTTCAGCTCCCTGCTGGAAGCCAACGACGTCGCGGAACCAGGTAAAGGCATCACCGCTTACATCGAGGCGATCCCGTATATGGCCTACGGCTGGATCACGCTGGTGATTGTCCTGTTGGTCGCCTTGGAAAAGATTCCAGATCTGGGGGCGATGAAGCGTGCAGAACAACGCGCCCGTGGAGGGCAGGTTCGCCCGGATGGCGCCACCGACATTGACTTTGGTTCTGAAGTCAAAGCACACTCGAATCCGACCATGGGACTGGTGAACTTCTTGTTACCAATGGTGGTTCTGGTGGGCGCGAGCTGGTACTTCGGTATTGACCTGCTGGCAGGCGTTTTCACCGCAATCATCTTTACTATCTGCTTCTACGGCCTGCAGAAACTGGTGTCGATGAACGACATGTTTGAAGCCATTTACGACGGTATTAAAGTGATGTTGCTGCCGTTGGCGACCGTGATTGGCGGCTTTATGCTAAAAAGTGTCAATGACTCTCTCGGGGTGACCCAGTTTGTGATCGAAACCGTCAGCCCACATTTGTCAGCGCAATACTTCCCGGCCATCATCTTCCTGATCACCGGTGGACTGGTGTTCTCTACCGCCTCTTCCTGGGGCGTGTTTGCGGTCGCCATGCCAATCGTGTTGCCTCTGGGCGAACAACTTGGCGTGCCACTGCATCTTACCGTTGCTGCGCTGTTGTCAGCGTCGGCGGCTGGCAGTCATTCATGCTTCTTCAGTGACTCCACTGTCCTGTCGGCTCAAGGTTCCGGCTGTACGTCCATGCAACACGCGATCACGCAGTTCCCATACGCGCTGATCGGTATCGTCGCGACCGCCATCTTCTTCCTGGTTGTCGCCTGAGTTTTCCAACCCTTAACCCTTTCACTCTGTGGTTTTGGCGGCTTTCCCAGCCGCCTTTTTTATTGCGCGATGACCCACCTCTCGGAAATGCAGGTGTTAACCCTCCCCCGCCAATCACTCAAGTGCTCGCTAGGCCTGCGTATTGACCTCAAAACGAAGTCCGAGCATGGTGCATCCATCTTCCTGATAACGGTCAGTGATGACATCAAACCCCAACCGGCCGTAGTAGTCTTTCAGGTGTGCTTGCGCGGAAATAAAAATTGATTTGTCTGGGTAGAGTTCACGGGTGGTTTCAAAACTCACATCCATCAACACATTCCCCAGTTTTTGGCCGCGATATTGTTTGTCTACCACCACCCTGCCAATCGAAACATCGTTGTCCTCGGACTTTATTTGATCCATCACTTCGGCGGGGTAACCCAAGCGCTCAGGCATAATGCGACTGTAAGCGACCAGTTTTTCAGAATCATACCCCATCACATGTAAGGTTTCAGGATGGGTGTCTTTGCCGTCTAAGTCATTGTATGGAGTATTGAATTCAACGATGAAAATTTCACATCTCAGCCTCAACAGCGTGTAAAGCTCATCAGCGGTCAAATCTTGAAATTTTTTGACTTTCCAATGGATCATTAATTTCTCCTTATATGGGGAAACTAAATTTACGTATCGATGAGTTCAGAATCATTAACCTTTGTTAATAAACAGCAGAGATGTTCAAAAAGCAGGCATTGGGGTACATTTAACCAAACGACAACGGCACGCCGTAATGGCGACCAAGCCGCATGAAAGCGTTTTTTGGCTGTTATAGACCGGGTTTTCAGCATCTTCAGTCAGCTGAAAACCCTGCCTGTCTAGTTGCGACCGGGATGATTGATGATGTGATCTTCCCAGTCCACCACATCGATTTCATACACGACTTTATTGCGCACGCTTTCTCCGGCGGCATGCATCGCGGATTTTGAACCGGTAATAAGCGGATGCCAGGCAGGAAGCGGCTGTTGCTCCGATAAAAGACGATACGCACAGGTATCCGGCAACCAGTGAAACTCATGAATCTTCTCACGCGTCAGTTTCAGGCACTCTTCGCCTGAGCTGAAACGGTTCGGATAATCTTTGCAAGAGCACGTTTTGTCATTCAGCCAACTGCACGCCACGTTGGTGTAGTACACTTCGTCCGAGTCTTCATCCATCAATTTGTGCAGGCAACATTTACCACAACCATCACAAAGGGATTCCCATTCCTCTTCGGTCATTTGTTCCAGGGATTTGCTTTGCCAGAATGGACTGTTCATAGGACGACTTCTTAATCTTTAAACGGGGGGCGATTTATACCGCTCTCAGTACAAAAGTGCAAGCATGAACAAAAAATCGCCACTCGTTCCCTGCGTCTCACAAAACTGACTCATTACCTTTGTCTTGTAGTCTATCCTTATAAAGTCTTAATAAGCTGCATAAAAGGAGTGCACATGGGCATTATTTCTTGGATCATTCTTGGTCTGATCGCAGGCGCACTGGCAAAGTGGCTGATGCCAGGTAAAGATGGTGGCGGCTGGATTGCCACTATGCTACTGGGTATCGGTGGTGCGTTTGTCGGTGGGTTTGTCGGTCAAATGCTTGGCTTTGGTAAAGCCGATGGTGTCAACATTGGCAGTATTGTGACCGCTACATTGGGTGCATTTATTTTGCTGTTTGTCTACAACCGCTTCATCAAATAGCCCTTTGATTCAGTCACCTGGCGCACAAAGCCTTTGCTTGCGCGCCAGTGTGCTCCCTTTCCCGACCCGGGCAAGACTTCCATTTCAAGCAAAAATCCTGATAATAGCGCCCTTATTTGACGTTTAAGGGGATTGTTATGGATTGTCGTTTGGGCTGTGGCGCCTGTTGTATCGCTCCAAGCATCTCTTCCCCGATCCCCGGCATGCCAGATGGCAAGCCTGCGGGTGTGCGCTGCGTGCAGCTGAACGAACAGAATCTGTGTAAGCTGTTTGGTCAGCCTGAGCGGCCAAAAGTCTGTCATGAATTCAAACCATGCCCAGTGGTGTGCGGTACGACCAATCAAGAAGCGCTAAACAACATCACCGAACTGGAACAGCTGACCTGAATTGCGTCGGCTCAAGCTATCCCATACATGCGATCCTGTCTCATTCACTGACTCGTGTTCCAACAATAAGACTTCCGCGACTTAAGCGGCTTGCGCCGACGTTCGTAGCGGTTCCCTCACACTGCGCTGACATTTCTCCACTATGTTCTCCGGGTTCTTTCACTACACACGATTAGGAATACTGATGAACAAATATTTAGCCGAAATGTTCGGTACCTTCTGGCTGGTACTTGGTGGCTGCGGCAGCGCTGTTCTGGCTGCGGGGTTTCCGGATGTCGGTATTGGCTTTTTGGGCGTTGCTCTCGCGTTTGGCCTGACCGTTCTCACCATGGCATACGCGATTGGCCATATTTCAGGCTGCCATCTTAATCCGGCAGTCACCATTGGCTTGTGGGCTGGCGGCCGTTTTGCAGCCAAAGAAATAGCCCCTTACATTATCGCACAGGTAGCCGGTGGTCTTATCGCCGGCGGTGTGCTGTTCCTTATCGCTTCGGGCCAGCCTGGCTTTGATGTTGTCTCTTCCGGTTTTGCGGCCAACGGTTACGGTGAACACTCTCCGGGTGGTTACTCCATGGTTGCCGCACTGATTACCGAAGTCGTCATGACCATGATGTTCCTGTTGGTGATTCTGGGTGCGACAGACCAGCGTGCGCCTCAGGGCTTCGCCCCCATCGCGATTGGTTTGTGTCTGACACTGATCCACCTTATCAGCATTCCGGTCACCAACACCTCCGTTAACCCTGCACGAAGCACAGGTGTTGCGTTATACGTTGGCGATTGGGCGACATCGCAATTGTGGCTGTTCTGGGTTGCTCCAATTATCGGTGCAGTTCTGGGGGCGATTGCGTACAAGGCGATTGCAGGTCAAACGCAAAAATAACGTTACAACCCGCACAAAAAAGCCGCTGATGAATCAGCGGCTTTTTTATATATCACTGGTAGTGCTTACAGCTTTTGACGTCCAAGCAAAGAGTGTGACAACGTAGTGCCGTCCACCAGCTCCAGCTCGCCACCAACTGGTACACCGTGCGCGATTCGGCTGGCCGCCACTTCATGCTCATGACACAATTCAGCGATGTAATGTGCCGTGGCTTCGCCTTCTACCGTCGGGTTGGTTGCCAGGATCACTTCTGTGACGTCTCCGCGACGCAGACGATAATCCAGAACATCCAGACCAATATCGCTTGGTCCAATCCCATCCAAAGGAGACAGATGCCCCATCAGCACGAAGTAACGTCCAGAATACTGACCAGTGGCTTCCACCGCCGCAATATCTGCCGGGCTCTCAACCACACAGATCTGGCCATTCTCCTGACGCTTGGGATTGGTACAGATATGGCAGACTTCTTCTTCGGTAAACGTGCGGCATTCAGAGCAGTGACCGATTTCAGTCATGGCCTGACTGAGTGCATCAGCCAGCTGTAAACCACCTTTTCTATCCCGCTGTAACAAATGAAAGGCCATACGTTGAGCCGACTTGGGACCTACCCCAGGCAGACAACGTAAGGCCTCCATCAAATGCTCCAGCATATGACTGGTACGCATTAACGAATCACTTATTTAGAATGGCATTTTCATGCCTGGTGGCAATTGCATTCCACCAGTCACGCCCGCCATTTTTTCTTTCTGGGTTTCTTCAACGCGACGAGCCGCATCGTTAAACGCAGCAGCAATCAGGTCTTCCAGCATCTCTTTGTCGTCTTCCATCAAGCTTTCATCGATGTCAACGCGACGCACACTGTGGCTACCGGTGATGGTCACTTTTACCAGACCGGCACCAGATTCACCTGTTACTTCCATATTAGCGATTTCTTCTTGAAGCTTTTGCATGCGCTCTTGCATTTGCTGGGCTTGCTTCATTAGATTGCCCATACCGCCTTTACCAAACATGTTTATCTCTCTGGTTAATCGATGTTTCACTGTTTATGGGGCCGAAAACTCGCGTTTTCAACCCTATGCTTTAATTCTAGACCGGACGGACACTCTCGCGATCTAATTGTGCGGCAAATCGGCGCTCAATAAACTGAACGTGCGGATCGTTATCCAGACTGACAAACGCCTGCTCAAGCTTTTCTTTGTACAGACGATCGCGCACTTCCAACGGGGTTTCTCCATCCTCACTGATCACAACGCTCAGATGACACTCTTCACCCAGCTCGGCGTTCAGGGCTGCCAATAGCTCCTGCTGCGCTTTGTCGGTGTTGAGATGAGCCTGATGCTGCCGCAGTGCAAGCTCTATCGTCGATCCGTCTTTACGAAACGACGAGTTCAGCGCCAATTGTTGAACCAGCTTGGCGGTGTGCAGTTTTTCAATCAAGGCAGTCCATTCATCCTGACGGATGGATTCCTCAACCAGTTTCTGCGCCATTTCCGGCGTCTTCTCGTGCTCAAGCGCCTTTTTGATCTCGGTCGGTGTCAGTTCCTGTTTCTTCACTTCCACCACCGGGTTGGCCGGCTTCCACTGATAAGGTTCATCCTCGGCCGGAGCCTGCGGCACCGCCGCGTGCTGAGCGAGTTGAGCTGGCGACATCCGCACCGTGCCGTGTTTCTGCGCAACACGATCAAGGACTGATTCTTTCTTGGCTGATGCCGCACTAGACTTTTTTACGCCCGGCTCCGCTTTGGTGTCCGGTGATGGATGAGGCTGATTGCCTTTGAGTCCCTGACGCTGTGAACGCAGTTGATGCCGTAAACCGCTCAGTGAAGACCCAGATCGCTCCTGAGGCGCTGTCGATGGTGTCGGCGACTGTACCGGTTCAGGTGAGGACACGGGCGTCATCTGACGCGGCGCATCATAAGCCGGCGGCACTTCACTTTCACCATAAGGTGCGTAATCGGTTGGAGGTAAATCGTATTCCGGTGCAACATTCGCTGCATATGGGGCGGCCGTCGGTTGGTTAGGCTGTACCGGTTGCTCAGCGACAGGTTGAGGCTTGGCCGGCGCCGCCAGACTCTGGCCTGAATTCGGAATGGCAGCTTGCATGGCTGTACTGATGCTGTTTACAACCGCACCGGACGCCGGGCGAAACGCCATCATCCGCAACACCACCATTTCCAGCCCGATTCGCTCGGTTGGTGCCAGAGGCAGGTCATCTCTGCCTTTCAGCGCAATTTGGTAGTACAACTGGACATCCTGAGGAGACAGTGTCCGGCTTAGCAACTCGATCTTTTCCGCATCAGGCTGCGCTTTATCCAGCGTGGATGGCAACGCCTGGTACATCGCAATCCGGTGTAACTGTGTGGCCAGTTGCTGAAGCAAACCATCCCACTCTACGCCGTTTTGCGCCAAAACCTGGATGGCATCCATCGCCGTTTGCGCCTGCTTACTGCTGATGGCTTCCAGCAGATGAATGGCCTGATCGGTATCCAGTGTCCCCAGCATGTGCGCGACGCTGTCGGCTTCCACTAAGCCATTGCCCAACGCGATCGCTTGGTCGGTCAGACTGAGGGCATCTCGCATACTGCCATCTGCCGCGTGGGCGATCATACCCAACGCACGTGCATCGGCCTCTACGCCTTCGGCATCGAGAATATGTTCCAATTGCTGGTGAATGTTATCGACACTGATGGGCTTTAAGTGAAACTGCAAGCAGCGTGACAAAATGGTCACCGGCAATTTCTGCGGATCCGTAGTGGCGAGCAAGAATTTCACATACTCCGGCGGCTCTTCTAAGGTTTTCAACAGAGCATTAAAACTGTGACGCGAGAGCATGTGAACTTCGTCTATCAGATAGACCTTAAAACGACCTCGTGCCGGTTTGTATTGCACGTTGTCGAGCAGTTCACGAGTATCTTCTACTTTGGTACGCGAAGCCGCATCAATTTCCAGCAGATCGACAAAGCGCCCTTCGTCAATCTCCTTACACGTTGCGCACTCGCCACATGGTGTGGCCGTTATACCAGTCTCACAGTTGAGGCCTTTGGCAAACAAGCGACCTATAGTGGTTTTTCCCACACCACGCGTCCCACTGAACAGGTACGCGTGATGGAGACGGTTTTGTGCTAACGCATTTTCCAGTGCCGTCAATACGTGCGCCTGTCCCACCACTTCTTTAAAGCGGGTCGGACGCCATTTTCGCGCTAAGGCAAGATAACTCATGAATTACTCAGTGTCCTTCAAACTCACAAATGCTGTAGACGTTCAGGCCCAGGTCTTCCAGGCGTTTGTCTCCGCCAATTTCAGGCAGGTTGATCACAAACGCCGCATGCTCCACGTGTCCACCCAACTGGCGAATCAACTTAGTTGTGGCTTCAATGGTGCCACCCGTCGCCAACAAATCATCGACCACCAGCACTTTATCACCCGCTTCAATCGCATCAACGTGGATTTCCAGCGTGTCTACGCCATATTCCAGTTCATAAGATTGGGCAACAGTTTTACGCGGAAGTTTCCCCGGTTTGCGTACCGGAACAAACCCGACCCCCAGCTCCAGTGCTAAAGGCGCACCGAACAAGAAGCCGCGGGCTTCTGTCCCGACCACTTTAGTGAAGCCCATATCTTTATAACGGTCTACCAGCAATTGAATGGTTGCCTGATACGCCTTGGCATCTTCAAGCAAGCTGGTGACATCACGGAATAGGATGCCTGGCTTTGGGTAGTCCTGGATAGATTTGATGCTTGATTTGATGAAAGAGATTGTGTCTGTAGTCATAATTTCATTTACTTCAATGGGCGAGAGCTTCTCCACTTTCAAAATTGTCGTTATCGGGAGTTGTAAAGCTGAACTGAGCGGTGCCAAGACCACTTCGCCTAAAAAACAAACGCCCACTCGAAGAGCGGGCACACTTCCACACAATGCTAGTGATTTTCTTCCTGCTTAGCAACAGACTCATGGACTGGCAGACGCAGAAACCAGGTGATCAGCAGCACAAGAAAAATGACCAGACCCATTTTTAGCCACAGATGGGGCACAAACCAGATTGAAAAAGAAAAACTGGCGAGAATAAACAACGCACCTCGCTGCTTCACTTTACGCGTGACAGCGCGATGCTGATGCCAGTTGTCCAGCAGAGGGCCAAACGTGGGGTGAGTATGCAACCAACGGTGAAAACGGGGACTGCTGCGCATGAAACACGCGCTGGAGAGAAGAATAAAAGGTGTGGTGGGCAACAGAGGCAAGATTATGCCCAGAATACCTAGGCATAAACTGATGACACCAACAATATTTAATCCAAGACGACGAATACTGATGGTGAGCTCCTGAAAACAACGGGCGGCTTAGTATCCCGCGTAGCCGTTGAATACACGAATCCAGGTTAAGGTCGCTGGGAGCGTCGGGATCAACAGTGCGGCGATAAAGCCAAGAAAGTAAAAGATATTATAAGGTTCTTTAAAATCTTTGTCTGCCATTGGGAGCTTCTCTAGTGTAGGTGACTTGACTGTTGTCGCCCCAAGGTTAACTCGACGTTAATGTTTTGGGACTTTTTTGTTTGAGGTGCAGACTATACCTCAAACAAAAAGCCACAAACACGGACAAAAAGAAAGGTTATATTGATGATTTTATCGTCACGTCCAATCAGGTCGCCGAGCCCTGGAAAATATCCAGGCTAAAACTGCTCGAACCAAGCCGGCTGAGTGACAATTGACACCCGGAATGTATTGGCAATTCTTTGGTAGTGAAATTTTTCACGCAGTTGTGCCCAAGCAATTCGCCAGCGGCAATGTTCTGGGTGTGGTAGCCATTGGACCAACGCGCGCCCAAACCAGCAGGCAAGATAGCAATTGTGCCTTCCGCCATGTCAGCAATACCAAAGAGCGCCTCAATCGGTCCGGCACAATCCGAGCACTCGATCCCTTTTTCCAACATGAAGGCCAGATCTTTCAGATCGGCATTGAAGCTTTTCAAGTTGCGCAAATAATCGTGGAACAACGCTCTGACCATCAAAGTGGTTGCTACCCCCGCCTCGTCGTTCGACGTGGAGTCGACTAAATAAAAGGCAAACTGGCCGTTCATTAACCAGGCATAATCAAACACCAACGGCATGACATCGGTTGATTGCAGCATACGATAGCTGCATTTCCACGCGCCCTGGCTGGTATCTTTCTCTGGCAACAAGGCATGCAACAAGTCTTTGGCTGCACTCGGGTGATGCTGGAGGTACTCCAGATGCCAATGCAGTTCTTGCTCTTCCGGTAGATCGCCGCCATCAACCCGAAACCACTGGCTGGAGAAGTCCCGCTGGTCTGCCAGATGATTGAAAGCATCATCCAACGTACTTTCTATCGCACACCCCAGATTGGCATGATTGCCGATCGGTTTAGGCAGAAAATCTTTGATGCCGTAGCGTAACGCTTTGGCCACATCGGACATTTCATCCGTACCCGAAACCACGATCAACGGCAGCGACGGATATTCCAGGCTCACTTCTTCGACAAATTCAATGCCACTGAGCACCGGCATCGACAGGTCACACAGAATCAAATCGGGCTCCGCACTGCGTAACTTTCGCAGCCCGTCCAAACCGTCTTCGGCTTCCAGCACCTGATAACCAATAGAAGACAAGTACCCGGAGGTCACTCGTCGAAAAATCGGGTCGTCATCGACCAACATAATCAATTTTTGGTCGTGAGCACTCTGTTGATGCGGCTCCGCAGCCGCATAATGCGTTTTATACATAAGCATTCGCCTCACACTTCCAATAAATACAGCTGTCGTGATTATTGTTATTACGCGCGCTCCCCTCATCACGTAAGGGTTGAGCTGCCTTCAGTCTTAAGTTTAGATGTTTATTAAAAAGTAGTCGCGAATCTATTTTTATACAAATGTTCCACTTTTCATTCGTGGCACATACTATATGTACGTAATATCGTAAAAATCACCAGTTGTTGATGTGACTCAAGCCTTAACATCTGATATACCTATAAATTACCGCAATTCGTAATAAGATGTGTCTGGAATGATGAAATTAGATGATCTCAACCTATTTCGACTGGTTGTCGAAAATGGGAGCTATACCGCAACTTCTCGCAAGACAATGATTCCTGTCGCGACCATCACCCGACGCATTCAGGCGCTTGAAGACGCTCTGAATCTGAGATTGCTCAATCGTCACGCGCGCAAGCTGTCATTGACCGAAGCAGGCGAACGCTTTTTTCAGGAATGTTCCCCGCTGCTACAACGTTTGTCTATGACCGCAGAAGAATTGACGGATGAATGCCGTGGCGCCGCAGGGAAAATCAAGATTTCTGCCCCATCGAACCTGACTAAACGCATGATGATGCCGATGTTTATTGAGTTCATGCGACAGTTCTCCGAGATCAATATCGAACTGACCACCAGCAATCACGCCGATCAGTTGGATCCAACCGAATGGGATGTAATTTTCCGCGTAGGTCCGCAACGTGACTCCAGCCTGATCGCCAGAAAAATTGGCGAAGTCAAAGACATTTTAGTGGCCAGCCCAGACTACCTAAAAAACAACCCTGCCCCCAAACACGCCGAAGAGCTGGCAAATCACTCGTTGTTGAAAGGCCACCCACTGATCAAATGGCAGTTGTCCAATTCATCGGGCGAAACCGTCGTGAATAACGATAATGGTCGTTTCCAGGCCAACGCGCTGAATGTCGTGCGTTCTGCGGTGTCTGACGGGCTTGGGATCACCCTAATGCCCGACGTGATGTTGCGTGAGTATATCGACGACGGCAGCCTGGTTCGCGTATTAGAAGATTGGAGCGCCAACCCGCGTGATATTTACATGCTCTACAACCACAAAGATCACCTGCCAGAGAAAGTACGTCTGTTTATCGATTTCGTAATTGCCTACAACATCCACTGACAAAAAGGCCTGTGAATATCACAGGCCTTTCTGATAGCGCTCTTACCAGTTACAGATACTCGACAAATTTGCCCAGCTCCCGCTCTGGCGCTTTCATTGGTGAGCAGCCCGGAGTGCCGAGATACAGGAAGCCAACGATCTGATCTTCACCTTGTAAGCCAAACGCTTTGTGCACCTCCGGATGGAACATCCACTTGCCTGAACGCCAGAAGCCCTGAAACCCTTGTGCCACCGCGGCCATCTGCATCGCCTGTGCAGCACAACCGGCGGACAAGTACTGTTCCAGTGGCGGCACTTTCTCATGTTCCGTTACTCTGGCAATCACCGCAATCACCATTGGGGCGCGAAACGGGGCATTTTTCAGTTTATCGATCACCGCATCTTCGCTGTTTTCCATTTCAGCAGCCTTGACCAGAATATCAGCCAGTTTCTGCAAACCCGACCCCTGGCAAATCACAAAACGCCACGGGGTCAAGCCGGCATGATCGGGCGCACGCAACCCAGCGCGGATAATGTTTTCCAAAGCTTTACCTTCCGGTGCTGGCGCCGAAAGCTTGGCGATTGAACGTCGGTTCAACAGCAGTTCAAGAGCGTCCATTTTGAATCCTTACTTCACTGATTATGCGCACATCATAGCAAACACGCCCCACAGTTGCAGCGCATCGCACAGCGATTTGCGTTAAGGCTAACAAACAAAAAAGCGGGCCTGTGGCCCGCCTTGTCATCAACGCATGTATGACTTATTCATAGAATGGCTTGTCCAGCCCGGCTCGGGTCAATAACCCGTCACACGGTGCGAAACGGTCACCGTATTTCTTCGCGTGATCGTTCATGATCTCGACCAGACGTTTGATGCCAATCTGATCCATGTAACGGAATGGTCCACCGAGAAACGGTGGGAATCCGATCCCAAAGATCGCCCCAATGTCGCCGTCACGTGGGCTACGAATGATGCCCTCATCCAAACAACGTACCGCTTCATTGAGCATTGGCAATACACAACGCATCGCAATGTCGTTCGCGCCCAGTTTGGATTCCGGCGTCAGTTTCAGCAGCTTATAAATGCTCTTATCGACGTCTTTTTTCTTGCCTTTGTAGGTGTAGAAGCCCTTGCCACTCTTACGACCTTTGCGTCCGTCGTTCAACAAGGTGTCAAAAACGTCCGGCCCACGGAAACGAACACCCAGTTCATTGATCAGAATCGGCATGATCTTAGCGCCAATATCGATGCCCACTTCATCCAACAGGGTTATCGGGCCGACCGGGAAACCAAAATCCAACAACGCGGTATCAAGATGGTCAATCGGCTCACCAGACATCAGCACCTGAGCGGCTTCATTCATGTATGGCGCCAAAATCCGATTCACATAAAAGCCCGCGCAGTCTTTGACGACAATCGGCGTTTTCCCCTGCTTCTTCGCCAGGGCTACCACGGTCGATACGGTTTCATCAGACGTCCCCGCATGCGGAATCACTTCCACCAGCGGCATCTTCTCTACCGGACTGAAGTAATGCAAACCAACCACATTTTCCGGACGCTTGGCTTGTGCGGCAATCTGGTGAATCGGCAACGACGACGTATTGGTCGCAAAAATCGTGCTCGGTTTGGCATTGGCCTCAATGTCCGCCACCATCTGCTGCTTCAGCTGTAAATCTTCAAACACCGCTTCAATCACTACATCCGTATGATTGAAGGTGGTAAAATCGGTTCCGCCCGACAACTGCATCATTTTGCCCTGAAGCTGAGCTTTGGACAAAATGCGGCGCTTACGTTGTTTCTCAAACAATTTGTAGTTGTACTGCAGTGCATTCAATACACCATCGTTAGCGACATCTTTGATGCGTACCGGTACGTTGGCTTTGGCAACGCTGACATGGCTGATGCCTGCGCCCATCAGACCGCCACCTAGCACAGCCACACGCGAAACCGCTTGCGGTTCGGAGTCGCTGCCGTGTTCCTTTTTCATCTCGGTTGTGGCAAAGAATATCGAACGCAGAGCCCTGGATTCAGCGGTCATCACCAACTCACCAAAGCGGCGTGCTTCAAGCTCCAGACCGTCTGTCATGCCCTTTTCTAAACCATGACGAATCACATCCAGGATAGCCTCAGCGGCCGGATAATTGCCGCGGGTTTTTTCGCGGGTTTTCTTCGCTGCCTGTTCAAAAATCAGTTTGCGTCCGACCCCGGTTTGAGACATCAGTTTCTCTTTGGTCGACACTTTTTTGTTCGGTTTCTTTTTCCCCTTTTCAAGGAAGCTCTTCGCAACATCAAGCAAGACAGTCTGTGGCACGCTGGCATCCACCACACCCAGTTTCTTCGCTTTCTTCGCGCGCAGCTGTTTTCCTGTCAGAATCAAATCCAGTGCAGGCAGTAAG
This sequence comes from Vibrio sp. V38_P2S17PM301, assembly GCF_009904845.1. Classification (NCBI taxonomy): domain Bacteria; kingdom Pseudomonadati; phylum Pseudomonadota; class Gammaproteobacteria; order Vibrionales; family Vibrionaceae; genus Vibrio; species Vibrio sp. V38_P2S17PM301. The sequence continues at coordinate 195,284 of NZ_WXWO01000001.1, forward strand.
CCAATCAGACGCGGTAAGCGCTGAGTACCACCAGAGCCTGGCAGCAGACCGAGTTGAACCTCAGGCAACCCAAGTCGGGTGCCATCTGCATCACTACAAACGCGATAATCACACGCCAATGCGAGCTCCAGGCCGCCACCCAGACATGGGCCATGAATGGCTGCCACGACCGGATACGGCAAATCAACCAAAGCCTGGAACATCTGTTGGCCTTGCTTGGCCAACGTTTCCGCTTCTGCCGCACTCTTACACGCTTCCAGCATGCGCACGTCTGCACCAGCCACAAAGTTGTCTGGTTTGAGAGAATGGAGAATCAGGCCTTTAATGCCTTTCTCATTTTTCAACTGCGTCAAAATATCGCTCATTTCATCAGCAAACGCAGCCTGAAGAGTATTCATTTTTTCGCCCGGGACGTCGATAGACAGCCAGGCAATATTCTGTTCGTCAACCGTCAGGTTAAACGCCTTTGCATCACTCATTATTCAACCTCCAGAATCATTGCCGCGCCCAGACCACCCGCTGCACACGCGGTATTCAGCGCCAGACCACCACCGCGACGTTTCAGCTCTCGCAGAGTCTGAGTCATCATTCGCGCTCCGGTTGCCGCAAAAGGGTGACCGTACGCAATGGAACCGCCCAGAACGTTAAACTTCTCCATATCGATCTCACCAATCGCCTTAGAACGACCCAGCTTTTCCTGCGCAAACTGAGTACTGGCGAACATTTTGACGTTCGCCAGTGTCTGCGCAGCGAAGGCTTCGTGCATATCGATCAAAGTCAAATCAGACAAGGACAGGCCGGCACGTTCTAACGCCAGCGGCGTTGCGTATGAGGGGCCCATCAGCATGTCAGTCTCAACACCGATGGCAGAAAACGCATAGGAGCGAATGTAGCCCATGATTTCCAGACCCAGTTCTTTCGCCCGACCTTCTCGCATCAGCATGACCGCAGCCGCACCGTCGGTAAGGGGCGTTGAGTTCGCAGCCGTGACACTGCCGTACTGACGGTCAAAGGCCGGACGCAGCTTCGCGTAACCTTCCAGCGTCGAGTCATGACGGACATTGTTGTCTTCCGCCAACCATTTTTTGTACGGTTCAGGGAAAGCCGTCATTACTTCACCGGCGATCTTGCCGTCTTTCCAGGCTTGTGAAGCCAATGTATGAGAACGATGTGCTAACGCGTCCTGATCAGCGCGACTGATGCCATGGGATTTGGCCATCTGTTCTGCGGTCTGCCCCATCGATAGCCCGGTCGAATACTCTGCAACCGCCGGCGGCACAGGCATCAGGTCTTTAAGGCTGAGATTTTTCAAAAGACCCAGCTTCTGACTGAGCGTTTTAGTTTTGCTCAGAGCAAGCAGGTTAGCCGCCAACGTTTTCGAGACACCAATAGGCAAAACCGAAGAGGAATCCGCACCGCCAGCAATCCCGATGTCTATCGTACCGGCCATAATGCTTTCCGCGACATTCACCGCAGACTGGAAACTGGTGGCACACGCACGCGTGACGCTGTAGGCATCGGTATGGATGCTCATACCGGTGCCCAGTACGATTTCACGTGCAATGTTGGGGGCTTCCGGCATCTGAACCACCTGTCCAAACACCACCTGCTCAATCAGTGTCGGATCGATGTCGGTTCGGGCCATCATTTCACTGACAACCATTTTGCCAAGGTCCACGGCCGGAACTTGACTGAATTCAGTACTTTGACGTGCAAATGGTGTGCGCAGCCCCGCTACGATAGCGACACGTTCGCCTGAACGTGTTTTTACTTCCTGCTTGCCCATTATTTCTCCTTAAAGATAAGAGGTCTGACCTGATGCATTGTAACGAGATTGTTAAAACAATCAAACGGCCGTTTAAATAAACGTGATATTGGCATCGAAACACGCTGTTAGTGTAGTCGATACCAATCATTCAAACGTTGGTAACAGGTTAATAATTCGGAAATTTTAGTGGAAGAGTGATTCGGCGGGCAAAAAAAACCACACAAAATTGTGTGGTTGGAATATATAAAGCAATTAACTTACGCCAATTGAAAGTAATCAGTTTCCTGATTAGGAGAAAGTAAAGTCAGCCTTCAAAAGGAAGTGTCATCTTGCTCAACACGTTAGTCACAAGGACTAACTAGATGACAAGGTGTACTATAACCCCTACTCGGTATAAGATTTTGAATTAGATCAATTTTATGTTGATTTACTCAAACAAGGTTGCAAATCGCTTGTCAGCCGTTTGATTGACTTACACTTAAATATGTTCGACGTATATAACTATAAGATTCACAGGGCGATTCGGAGGCTCATGTGTCAATAATCAGATTTTTCGGAAAGAAAAAGTCCGATGACCCGGTCAATTCGGATATGGACAGACAAAGAAAATATGAAGCGCTTGTCAGAGCGTATCATCGCGATTTATACCGCTATGCGTTCTGGTTGTGCAAGGATCAGAGCGTGGCGGAAGATCTGGTGCAGGAAACCTGCCTCAGAGCCTGGAAATCGCTCGATAGCTTGCAAGACGACAAAGCGGCCAAATCCTGGCTGATTACCATTTTAAGGCGGGAAAACGCGCGGCGCTTTGAGCGCAAACAGCTGGACTTGGTGGACATTGACGATCACGGTAACGACGCCAAAATCAGCGATGATGCTCATCATCAGACGGAATGGGTTCAAGCCCAAATAATGAAGTTGGATGTCGATTATCGCGAACCGCTGTTTCTTCAGGTTGTCGGAGGGTTCAGTGGAGAAGAGATCGGTAAAATACTTAACCTCAACAAGAACACGGTAATGACACGCCTGTTTAGAGCCCGCAATCAACTCAAGGAGATGCTGGATTCTGAAGATAAACTAAGGGGGCATCAGAATGGATGATTTAGAATTTCGCCGCCGGATTATGTCGGATCCCAAAGACCGCGATAAACAAGTCCAGGACGCGATGAAAAGCAGCGACGCCAACAAGAAATTTGCTGACGACATTTTGGATTTGGATGCCAGACTTGCGAAAGCGATGACGGTTCCCGTTCCCGATGATCTGGCAGATCGCATTCTGTTCAATCAGTCGTCCTCACCGGATAATGTCGTACGGCCCAACTTTGCTAAACGCGCCATGGCGATGGCGGCGTCGATTGCCTTTGTGTTTGGTCTGCTGGTTGGGCAGATCAACTGGGGTAACCTGGTTGTGTCTCCTGCCCAGGCAAGCCTTGCTGATATGGCGGTGAAGCACGTAATTGACGAAAGCGCTTTTGTCGATAATGTCGACGAGCAAGTCAGTTCGACGCAAATTAACGCAAAGATGCAACCTTTCGCCTATCACATGGATTCGGCTTTTCCTTACCATGTGTACTACCTTAACCACTGTGGTTTTGGTCATTCCAACGCCGTTCATATGGTGTTTCAGGGCGACAAAGGGAAGGTCACTCTTTTCCTCACTGGTTTGCCAGCACCGAAGCAGGAAAGCTTCGAAAAAGATGGCATGTCAGGGGTCATCGAACCCATAGGTAACACCAGTTTGATACTGGTGGGAGAAAAAGGCGAAGATGTAACAAAAATCGCTGAAAAGATTGCCAAAATGATCAAACCTGCCGCTTAAAATGAATATAGCCCGAACGATAAGTTTGGGCTATATTTTTACCTTGCCAATAGAGTCTTAACTCTAAAAAATATCAAAATCGCGCATTTTCCTGCTAGATAACCATCATTTCTACAATTTTGTCACCCAATTAGACAATGGTCGGATTTCTATTATCTACACTAAAGCATAGTATCAGCCACCAACTGAGCATTTGCTCAAAAATAACGTCCACTTAGAGACGAAATAAAAAGGAAAAGCATAAATGAACAAGACGCGTCTGTTTAAAAAGTCGCTACTAGCAGTGACTGTCTCTCTCGCCACGCAGCAAGCAATGGCTGCAGGTTTCCAATTGAATGCACAATCTGCAACTGGCCTTGGCCGAGCTTTCGCCGGTGACGCTGTCATCGCAGACAACGCTTCGGTAATGGCACGTAACCCAGCAGCAATGGCTCTGTTTGACAAAACTTCTCTGTCACTGGGTTTTGAAACCATTACCACCAAAATTAAAGTGTCTGATGCCACCTACTACGGTGCGACCGGCGCTGTTGATCCAACTTACACTGGTGTCGATGCTGACTACGACGACGCTGGCGCGACGTCTGTTGCCCCGAACATTCACCTTATCGTTCCGCTCAACGAAAAGTTCGCTGTTGGTGCTAATGTCTACTCAAACTTTGGTACCCGAACTGATTTCAGCAGCGGTTACGTAGGGGGTGAGTACGGTGGTGAAACCGAAATCATCAGTCTGAACTTCGGCCTGGCAGGCTCTTACCGCCTGAATGAACAGTGGAGTTTTGGTGCTGGTCTGGATCTGATCTACGGCCAAGGCACACTGAAACGCAACTTCAGCAACAAATTTTATGAAGGTCCGGTTTTACCACCAGCCGTAGACAATGGCCAAACTGCAACGCTGAACGCGCTTAACGGTCAATCCATCCTGGATGTCGAAGATGCCGATGGTTGGGGTGTCGGGTTCAATATCGGTACGGTTTACGAACTGGACAAAGACAACCGCTTTGGTCTGGCATACCGTTACAGCCCAGAGATTGAGGCCAAAGATGGCTCGAAAAAAGTCACGTTGCCCCTGCCGGACATCGCAGAGTTCTCCGGCTACCACAAAATTCCAGACACTAAGTTTGCGGTACACTACAGTGTGCAATGGATTGGCTGGTCAGATTTCGACAAAATTGAGTTTGATAACGTCGCCATCAGTGAAAAGGCCTATGAGTGGCAAGACGGCTGGCACTTTGCTCTGGGTGGCACCTACTACCTGAACAACGACTGGACACTGCGTGCAGGTTACATGTACGACACCAGCGCTCAGGATGACGTTACCTCCATTTCCGTTCCGGATTCGGACCGTCAGTGGTTCTCTGCTGGCTTTACCTACCACATCAGTTCAGCGTCAAACATCGACTTTGGCTTTACCTACCTGATGGGCGATGATGTTGATGTCACTGAATCAACAGAAGTCGGCGGGCAAACAGTTTCGAGAATTACAGGCACAACTCACGCTGATGCCTATTTGGTTGGCCTACAGTACAGCCACACGTTCTAATTCAGAATCCACGTTTGATTCCAATCAAAAGGGCTGGTTTTCCAGCCCTTTTGCTTAACTCTTCATTACTTTCTGGCTTACATCTGTGAGCATAAAGGGCGTTTTCGTAACACGGGTGTTCGCTCAAAATCTTATACAGCTCAATAACAAACCACATTTATATCTAATAAAACACCAGTTTTAGGTGTTTTATCTTAAAAAAGAATCTTAAGGTGATTTTTATTTTTAAAGCTTTCGCTCTAACTTTAAGATCGTTCGACTTGATAGCATTCAGTTTCAGCGAACATTTACAATGAAAACAAATAAATCTCTTGTGTCACTGGCCGTGGCATTTGGCCTGACCGCATTCACCGCCACCACTCAGGCCGCTGGCTTTCAGCTAGCAGAATACTCCGCAACAGGTCTAGGCCGCGCGTACGCCGGTGAGGCAGCAATGGCCGACAATGCCGGTGCTCAATGGCGCAACCCAGCCATGATGACCTACCTGCCAGGCACACAAACTTCAGCCGGTGTGATTTATGTGGATCCAAACGTCGATATCGACGGCCACATTAACGCAAGCGGACAGCAGTTGCCGGCATCCTCAGATGACTTTGCTCACGATGCCTTCATCCCAAGCTTTTACTTGTCGCACCAACTGAGTGAGCGCCTGTTCCTCGGCTTAGCACTAAACACCAACTACGGCATGGAAACCGAACTGTCGAATGACTTTTCCGGCTCCCACTTTGGCAATGAAGCGATGGTGAAAACCATGGAAGCGAACGTCAACATCGCATACAAAGTGACTCCGGCGGTGAGCCTGGGCGGCGGTTTGCGCTACGTACGTGGTGAAGGTCATTTCGGTGCAACAGTACCAGCCCAGACGGAACTGGCCACTCAAGGCATACTCAAGCAAGGCACGACGCTGAAGTACATGGAAGGTGATACCGATGCATGGGGTTGGCAGGCCGGGGCAGCATGGCAGATCAACCCAAACCACCGTATTGGCTTTGCCTATAAATCGGAAGTCAAACTGGATCTGGAAGGCCACGCGGAAGGCATCGGTTTTGGCCTGCAAAATGGCCAACGTCTGAGTGGCTCTATGGAGCTACCTATGCCTGCGACCGCGGAACTGGCCAGTTTCCACCAGCTGACTGATCGTCTGGCCATGCATGCCAGCATCAACTGGACCGACTGGAGCGCTTTCGAAAAACTGGAAGCGGACCTGGATGTGATTGGCAAGCAGATGGTGAAAGAAGAAAACTGGCGGGACAACTATCGTTTCGCTATCGGGGCCACGTATCAGCTTGATAGCAAACTGGCACTGCGTACTGGTGTGGCGTACGACACATCGGCAGTCAGCGATAAAAACCGCACCATCACCATTCCGGAAACCGACCGCACCTGGCTAAGTGTCGGCGCCTCATACGACGTCACGAAGAACTTCAACTTAGATGCGGGCTTTACTTATATCATCGCTAAAGACGCAGACATTGTTGAGTCGCGTGGCTACCCTTCGGATGACGCAGCTCAGGATGTCGGCGGCCAGTTTGTCGGTGAGATATCCGGCAGCGTCTGGTTGGTGGGTGTTCAGGCAAACTACCGCTTCTGATCCCGATCCAATAAAAAGGCTTGGTTTTACCAAGCCTTTTTTATTCAGAACTCTTCGTCCAAATATTCATCCAGATACTGCTCTTCGTCTTCACTGTATTCATCGCTTTGCACTTCCGCAGTAAAATCACGACGTTGCAGGTAGACATCACGCGCCAGCGAGTATGGATCCGGTGAGTTTTCTAATACAGCTTCCTGAGAAACTAACGCGGCCCGAGTCTCCATGCCTTCCAGCGCCCATTTACCCGCTGCGGCCCAGATATTCAGGTATGACAGAGGCAGGTACAAACCGTCCACCACATCGGTCGATTCACGCACCGTCCATGGCCCATAGCCAGGCACCATCACGTAAGGACCATTACCCACCCCATAATGACCGACGGCATCACTGAATGCTTTGTCATCGTATTTGGTGATACCGGCTTCAGAAGCGATATCAAAAAGACCAAAAATACCAAATGTGCTGTTGAGGAAAAAGCGGGTGAAGTGGTCGACGGCCTTGCTGCCGTTTCCCATGATCAGGTTATTGATTACGCTGGATGGTTCATCCAGGTTAGAGAGAAAATTGGCAATACTGCTGCGCACCGGTGTCGGCACGTAATTGACGTAACCAAGAGATACCGGTCGGACAAAATAGGGATCCAGGTAGTCGTAGTTGAACGTCCACATGGTCCGGTTAAACCCTTCGATTGGGTCATTCACCTTAGGGTTGGGCTCGGCGTATTCAGGTGCACTGGTACAGCCCACCACCAGGAGACAACTCATTGCCGCTGACAAAAATCGTGACTTTTTAGTCATCATAATTATTCTATTCCATACAAAAAGGCCGATGCATGCACCGGCCTATTGGCTCATTAAATGCAATTGCTGGCTATTAATACTGTTTATTAATCTCAACTGCAACCGGTTCGCCTAATTTCACCGCTTGGCTCTCACCATACCAGTCACCATCACGCGTTGCGACATTGCCGTCTTCATCAATCCGGACCCGCACCATAATGTTGTCCAGATCCGACAGCTTGCGCCCCTGTACCATGCTGTTCCCGTCATCAAGAACAACCGTTCTCGGGAAAGATCCCAGTGGATAGCGTGCTGCCGCAACTGGCATCGGCGCACCATCGGCACTGTGAATCGAGACAATCAAAGCCGCATCAGGGTTAGCACTGATACCCTGTGCCAATGAGATGGTCACCGAAACCGATTTTCCTTCGCCTACCGTTTGCCCCATCTGCTTTTTCGCATTGGCAATGCTGCGGGTCAGCATTTCATAACGCTCGTCGTCCGGCCCAATCATCTGCTGCATGATGGTCCAGTATTTCACTGCCCCAGCATAATCCTGTTGCTCGTATGCATCAAAGGCCAAAAGTGAGAATACCCGAATATCAACATAGTCTTTTTTGAGCAAGGTGCCCAATAACTCACGAGCTTTGTCTTGATCGAATTTATCCGGCGACAACATCAGTGCCTGTGCATAGCCCAGCTTGACGTCGTCGTTATCCGGCTCTAGATCATACGCATGTTTCATCGAACCTGTAGCGGTTTCCACGTCACGGTTAGCCAGACCAATCCGTCCCAACAGTAACCAACCGGTCGAATCGTTGGGTTGGTAATGTAAGCGGGTACGCAGCGCCAGCGTCAGATCGTTCATCTCGTCTTCCGTCAGGGCTACGCCTTGTGGTGACATCAGTTTTTTTGATAATGCCGGCAGATTTTCACTCACCTGTTGCCAATGCTCGACCTGCTGACTCCCACCAAATTTGAAATACATCGCGTAGGACAGGCCCACCACCAACAGAATCGACGGGATCAGAATGGCCCGAGTCGATACCGTGTTGTCAGAGTTCGGTTTATCACCACCCGGAATATCATCCAGCAACGACTGTTTGAGGTCGGAAATCAAATCCTGTTGATCATCTACCAGCCCTTCCTCAGTTTCTTCTTCCAGTTCCGACAGACGGTCTTTATAAAACGCTTTGTTGAGTTCGTCCCGCAGCGCGGCATCGTTGTTGACTTTTTTCTTGATCATCGGCATCGCGATAAAGAAAACCGCGATCAGGACAAGCGCCACCGTGGAAATCCAAAATAGTGTCATGACTGCTTATCTCCGTCGTTCTTCTCTTCATCCAGCAAGGCTTTTAGCCGCGATTCTTTTTCGTCATCCCAGGTTTCCGTCTGAGTCACTCGTACTTTGCTACGTCGACTGCGCAGGACAATCACCCCAAAACCGATCACGATCACCACCAGCGGGCCAAGCCATAAAATCGATGTCGATGCTGTAAACGGGGGGTTATAGGTCACAAAGTTGCCGTAGCGTGCCACCATGTAATCCACGATTTCCTGCTTAGATTTGCCAGCTTTGGTCATCTCATAGACTTTCTGACGCAGATCCTGCGCCAGTTCCGCGTTGGAATCGCTGATGCTGTTATTTTGACATTTCGGGCAACGCAGAGTGTGGCTCAACTCTTTAAATTGCTGCTCTTGCTCTGGTGTATCAAATTCATACACCTGAATGGCAGCCATGGCCAGTGTTGAAATACTCAGGCTGGCAACGAGAGCTAGGAGGAATTTTTTCATTGCTGCGCCTCCTCAAGCATTGACTGATAGATTGGTTGCAACTGAGTCTTCCAGTTTTGCGGATTCACATCCCCCACATGGCGATAACGAATCACACCGTTAGCATCGATCAAGAAGGTTTCCGGTGCACCGTACACGCCCAAATCCAGCCCCAGCATGCCGTCGCCGTCGAACAGGCTAATCAGATACGGATTGCCCAGTTCGTTCAGCCATTTCACGGCTTTGTCACGCTGATCTTTGTAATTCATACCGATGATCTTAACGCCGTTGCCCGCCAGTTGATTCAGGTACTGATGCTCGGCGTAACAAGTCGGACACCAGGTCGCCCAGACGTTCAGCAGCAGCGGCTCACCTTTAAAAATCGACTGATCGTACAACTTGCCGGGTTCAGCCAGATCTTCCAGACGAAAATCGGGTACCGGTTGACCAACCAGTACTGACTCCAGTTTCGTTGGATCATCACCTTCTGAATTTTTCACCAGTTGAGTCGCAAACACTGCCACCAACCCCAGGAAAGCAAGCAATGGAATAAAAAGAATTTTCTTGTTCATTTACGCCTCCTGAGTTTTTACCGTTTTACGAAAACGGTAACGTTTATCACTGATGGCCAGAGCACCACCCAGCGCCATCAACAGGGCGCCGGCCCAGATCCAACGCACAAACGGTTTATAGTAAATGCGCACCGCCCAGGATTTGTTGTCATCCAAGCGCTCTCCCATCGCAATGTACAGATCACGGGTCACGGCGCGATCGATGGCCGCTTCAGTCATCATTGAACGAGCCGTACGGTAAAAACGTTTTTCGGCGTGCAGCGTATTAACATATTGTCCGTCGCGAGTGACTTCGAAGTCGGCAATATAACCGTCGTAGTTCGGGCCGTCTTTGTCACGCAGCCCAGCAAAGTAGAAGTCGTAACCTTCAATCTGATAGTGCTCACCCGGAGCAAGGCGTACATCGCGTTCGATGCTGTAATTCTGCACCATGGCAATACCAATAACCGTCACCGCCAATCCGATGTGCGCCAGCATCATCGACCAATGGCTGCGCTGCAGTTTCTTCAGACCGGTGAAGAAATCATGACGGTGCGTCGCTCGCTCATACAGCTCCACGCCGTGCATCAGAATGATCCAGAATGCCATCACCCAGCCAATGAACGCCATGTTACTGAAGTGAGGCGACAGCAGTTGGACCAGCGCGGCGGCGGCAGCCAGAGAAATCGCGCCGCACACCAGCATCGGCTTGACCAGCTTGGTCAGATTATCGCGCTTCCAGCGCAGCAGCGGACCAATCCCGAGCAGGAAGGCGAATGGAATCATCAACCAAGCAAACAACATATTGAAGAACGGAGCCCCAATAGACACAGAGCCTAAGCCAATTTGCTTGTGTACCAGTGGCAGCAGCGTCCCTACCAGCACCACCACTAAGGCAGCAATCAGCAGGACGTTGTTGGCCAGCAGCGCGTTTTCACGCGACACCAGTTCAAAATTGCCTCGCACACGTACCGACGCACCTTTGAGTGCGAACAGAAGCAGCGAACCCCCAATTACAAATACCAGGAACCCCAGAATAAACATACCGCGAGACGGATCGGATGCAAACGCATGCACCGAAACCAAGATGCCCGAACGCACCAAGAATGTGCCAAGCAGGCTCAAAGAGAACGCCGAAATCGCCAGTAAGACCGTCCAGGCTTTGAACGTGCCGCGCTTTTCTGTCACCGCCAATGAGTGCATTAGCGCTGTGCCCGCCAACCAAGGCATGAAAGATGCGTTCTCGACCGGATCCCAGAACCACCAGCCGCCCCAGCCCAGTTCGTAGTAGGCCCACCATGATCCCAGAGCGATGCCCAATGTCAGAAATAACCAGGCAGCGGTAGTCCACGGACGCGACCAACGAGCCCAGGCTGTATCAAGCCGACCAGTCATCAGTGATGCAATGGCAAACGAAAACGCCACCGAGAAACCAACGTACCCCATGTACAACATCGGCGGGTGAATGATCAGCCCGGGGTCTTGCAGTAGCGGGTTCAGATCGCGACCATCTATCGGGAAGAAAGGTAAGGTACGGATAAACGGGTTAGACGTCACTATAATGAACAGTAAAAAGCCAACGCTGATCATGCCCATTACCGCCAGAACACGGGCTACCGACTCCTGCGGCATGCCACGGCTGAATGTCGCCACCGCCACGGTCCAGCCCGCCTGGATCAGGACCCAGAGTAACAGGGAACCTTCGTGAGCCCCCCAAACGGCCGTTAGCCGGTAATACCACGGCAGTTGGCTGTTTGAGTTACTGGCCACATACTGCAACGTGAAATCATTGGTGTAGAAGGCCCACAGCAAAACACAGAATGACAGCATCAACAATACGAACATGCCCCAGGACAGCGGGCGGGCGGTATTCATCAGCATCGTGTTGTTGCGCGATGCGCCCATCAATGGCAGAATGCTCAGCAACACTGCCAATGCCAGCGACACGATTAAGGCGAAATGGCCTATCTCAGCAATCATTGACCGCTTCCTTGTTTTTGTTGTTCGGTGTACTTCAGAGGCTGATGGTTTTTCTGCATCGCTTCTGCAATTTCCGGTGGCATATATTCTTCATCGTGTTTCGCTAACACTTCGAAAGCTTCGACCGTCGTGGCATCTTTTAACACGCCTTGCGCCACAATCCCCTGCCCTTCACGAAACAGGTCCGGCAGAATACCGTCGTAAACCACCGTGACTTTCGGGCCAACGTCATGCAATAAGAACGATACCCGTAGGGACTCCGGATCGCGTTTCACGGAACCTTTGACGACCATGCCACCAATACGCAAACGCTGACCGACTTCTGGCTTCGTGCCGTCCGGTTTTCCGTTCACCAGCTCAGTCGGCGTGTAAAACAGATCCATATTCTGATTGAGTGCATACAGGATAAGGCCCACTGTTGCCGCAATGCCAACAAAGATCGCCAGAACAATTCCGAGCCTCTTTTTACGTCTTGGGTTCATAAGGTGTTCTCCATATTTTTAGCCGCATCAATTCGAGCCTGACGTTCCACTTTTGCCTGAACGTCTCGCAGCAAGCGCTGGCCGCGACGAAGACTGACCAGCAACAGAATAAGCAGAGCCAGGAAAGTAATGCCAAACGCACTCCACACATAGCCGGCGTAGCCGCCCATGGCAAAAAAATCACTCAGCGATTCAAAATGCATGTTACTCACCTCGCCCGGTTTTTGCGGTTGCTAGAGTCACCACCCAAGGGCGGTGGCTTTCTTTACTGATGATTTCATTTCTCAAACGCACCATGGTGACCGCGCCGAAAAAGAACGCGAAGCCAAAAATATTCAGCAGCAGTGGCCACAGCATGTGACTGGAAATCGACGGTTTTTCAAACTTAGTAATGGTGGCGCCCTGATGCAGGGTATTCCACCACTCGACAGAGAAGTGAATGATCGGCAGATTAACCACACCGACAATCGCCAGAATGCCAGCTGCTTTCGCGGCAGTCTTCTGGTCATCAAATGCATGCGACAGGGCAATAACACCCAGATATAGGAATAACAGAATCAATTCAGACGTCAGACGCGCATCCCACACCCACCAGGTGCCCCACATCGGCTTACCCCAGATAGCCCCCGTTAGCAGCGCAATAAAGGTAAATACCGCACCAATTGGCGCCATGGCTGATACCGCCATATCAGACAGCTTCACTTGCCACACCAGACCGATGAAGGCTGCAATGGCCATCGACATGTAGACCCCCATCGACCAAATCGCCGCGGGAACATGGATATAGATGATCCGGAAACTGTCACCCTGTTGATAGTCTGCGGGTGCATAAGCCAGCCCCAGAACCGTACCGATGCTTAAACACACCAGTGCTAATGCGGCAAACCAGGGTAACAATTTACCGCACAGCTGATACGCAGATTCGGGCTTGGCGTAGGGATGAAGCCATTTCCACATTGCTTGTTCTCACTCTTACTTCGTATTGTTGAACGCGTCCCCAGTGCTTGGTGACAAACTTCACACTAATGTAACGCGGGCACATTTTATAATTGCTTTTATTGTCTTTAACTTTGATCCAGTCGACCTAATTTACACTTACCCGGAGAGCAGCGCTGATCGCAAACGGCGTCAAGGTGGTCGTCCCTGCCAGCATCGCCCCCAAAATCGCTAACTGCCCGTTATACGCCATGTTAAGGGACGCGGCATCAATCGCAGAAGTGGCAAAGATTAAAACTGGAATATAAAGCGGTAAAACCAACAGGCTCAGTAGCACACCGCCTTTTTGCAGGCCCACCGTCAGCGCAACGCCAATGGCGCCGATGAAACTCAGAGTCGGCGTACCGACCAGCAGGGTCAATACCACAGCCAGCCAGGTATTAAAATCGAGTGACAATAAGATCGCCAACAGCGGACTGATCAGGATTAGGGGCAAGCCCGTCAAAAGCCAGTGCGCCATGACCTTGGAGATCACCACGATCGGTAGCGGGACCGGCATCAGCATCATTTGCTCCAGTGATCCGTCCTGAAAATCATCACGGAACAAACGTTCCAACGAAAGCAGCGCGGACAACAAGGCAGCCACCCATACGATGCCCGCTGCAATGCGGGCGAGCAAGCTTGGCTCTGGGCCGATGCTAAGCGGAAAGAGGGTAATAACAATAATGAAAAACCACAGCGGGTTAAAAATGTCGGCCTGACGACGGAATGCGATAAGAAGTTCACGGCGGACAATGGTGGTCATGGTAGCGATCATGCTCAGTCTCCCAACTTAATTTTGCGCAGTTTGGGATTGTCAGCAAACATGTCCTGATGCGTGGTCAGAATAACAATGCCTCCCTTTTCCGCTTGTTGTAGAAACAAAGCTTCCAGCACTTTGACTCCTTGTTTATCTATGGCCGTCAAAGGTTCGTCCAGAATCCATAACTTATGCTCACTTAGCCACAAACGCGCCAGAGCAACGCGGCGTTGCTGGCCCGCGGACAACTGCGCCACAGGTACGTCTTCTCGCCCCGCCAAACCAACTTTCGCCAGAGCAAAGTAAATGTCATCTCGAGTAAGCAGATTAGTGGCATGCAGTGACTGATAAAAACGCAGGTTTTCGTACGCGGTCAGCTCACGCTTGACCCCGGTCTGATGACCGAGAAAGAGTAAATCCTGATGATACTCATCACGACTGTTTTCTATGGTTTGTTGATTCCAACACACTTGTCCATCATCACGATCGCCCAGACCCGCGATGATACGCAGTAAGGTGGTTTTCCCTGTGCCATTACGCCCTTCAATCTGAACCAGTTCGCCCGATTGTATGGTAAAAGAGAGGGATTCGAAGAGAATTCTTTCATCACGGATGGCCGTGAGTTGTTTTACTTCCAGCATGCGTTAATTAAGTGCGAAATCAGAGCGCTAAGTTTAACACAGCCAACTTAAGACTAAACAGAATAAGACCATTACGAGTCACGAAACTACGTAAGAATCTGTTAATAATTAGTCACTTTTTTATCCATGTAACTCTTTTTGGTTACATTCTGATATTTCCTTACCTCGGTAGTACAAGTGCGCGGAAAGAAAAAGGAAGCCCTTGGGCTTCCTTCTGATTCATTCTATTTGCGTACCGGGCGCCGGCGCGTTAATTGAGCGTCTTGCTCCCCGCCTAACGGGGGCACTCGCTCCTTACCGGCGAGCTTTTTCTGCAACGACAACATCAATTCAGCTTCGGCTTTGGGCAACTCACACTCTTCAATCAGCTCGTTCACATCGGCACCAAGCTGAACCATTTTACTGGCGCGCGAATAGAGCCGCGCGTCATTGTCGGCATTCTCCAGTTCGCTGATGCGCTCGTTGAGATGCTGAATGATGTCTTGTTGCTCACTGACTCGTTGGCCTAGGCCGACCACGACGGAACGCACTTCAAGCAACTGCTTATTGGCTTTCTGAACTTCTTTGTCCAGTGCTCGCTGTTGTTGTCTGTGTTGATCCGCTGCTCGCACCATGCCGCGTTTCATGCTCAACATGGCTCCCCCCAAGATCAGGAGCAGCACCGCCAGCACGATCACGACGAGGGGCAGGTTAGTCGACAGAACATTCATTACAGATGAGCCATCTCATCCCATTCGTCGTCTGTCAGAAGCTTATTCAGATCCACCAGGATCAGCAGTTTGCCGTCACGATTGCTAACGCCTTGAATAAACTTGGCGCTCTCATCCGTGCCCACACTTGGGGTCGTGTCGATTTCAGACGATTTCAGGTAAACCACTTCGGCCACACTGTCCACCAGAATACCAATGACCTGACGCTCTGATTCGATCACAATAATACGGGTGTTATCGGTGATTTCACCTTCCATCAATCCAAAGCGAGAACGTGTGTCGATAACTGTCACAACGTTACCACGCAGATTGATAATACCCAGAACGTAGTTTGGCGCGCCCGGTACTGGTGCAATTTCTGTATAACGCAAGACTTCACGAACCTGCATCACGTTGATGCCGTAAGTCTCTTCCTCTAACTGGAATGTTACCCACTGAAGTACTTCGTCGTTAGACTGATCTTTTCTTACTTCAATTTCATTTGCTTGAGACATACCTTATCCTCTCTGCGTCGTGACCGACAAAAAACTCTTTATTTTTCCAGCGCTTTTACATCCAAACCCGCGTTGAGCATTGAGGTTAACGCAGCAACGTGGATCAAAGCGCACATTTTTTCTTTGACCATACCAGCCAGCCAGGGGCGTTTGCCTGCCTGCTCTCGCCAGCGTACTTTATCTGTATTCAGCAGCTCAGTGCCCAGGAGTTGGTTGCCTGCCAGGCCCCACATGCTCTCTCCCAGCATCACAACGTACTGATAACCGTTCTTGTAGTCATCGCCTTTCAGTTTATCGGCCATCACCCATTTGGCGGTATCGACTACGTCTATCTGATGCTCACGGCTGGTTTGCAACCCAAGGTACCATTCCGGCCGTCCTATTAAATGGTTTAGGTCACTCAGCCGATGGATACCACCCAATTCATCCAGAGGCACAGCGAACGTCACACCGTTGACCTCAAAATAAAGAACCTGAAAATCCTGATCCCGCTGAGTGCTTTCCCAGTCAATCACCGCTCCGGCCCCACCGGTTTGCGTTTCTAGCACCACCTCGGGTTCAGTACTCAAGTGCATTTCTGTGACTGGCTCAGCGTCAACACGTTCTACGAGTTCTGGTTCTGGTTCTGGTTCTGCAACCGGTATGACCGTCTCGTCAGAAATGTCCCATTCCTGGATTTCTTCTTCTGCCACTGCCACCGCGACACGCTCTTCCGCGATCTGGCGAGTGTTCTGTTCCAGTACCTCTTCCAGATGCAACTCTTCCACTGGATTGGCATTTTCGAGCTGTCTGAGCAGCCGCTCAACATCCTCAAGATTCGGCAATTCCAGTTCTTCTGGCTGAGGTCGATAACTTGCAGCGGCCACCGCCTGCTGGACCATCAATTCTGGCTCTGGCTCTGGCTCTGACTCTGGCTCTGGCTCTGGCTCTGACTCTGGCTCTGGCTCTGGCTCTGGCTCTGGCTCTGGCTCTGGCTCTGGCTCTGGCTCTGCAAGAGTAGCCTCGACCGTACCAGGTTCGTCAAGCAGCTCCGTTTCCTCATCCAGCAGAGAGGTGAAATAGTCTTCTAACGCCTGCTCACTGGAGAGCTGATTCAGATTACTCATCCAGTGCTAACCTCTCAAGATACAACAACAACTGTTTGTAGGCGAATACACCTCGGCTACCCGATGCAAAATGAGACACCGGCAGGTTCTTCAGGCTCGCATCTCGAAACTTAGTGTCAATCGGCACGGCTGACGTCCAAACCTGATTCGGGTAGTCCTGCTTAAGCTGCGTCAGCGTCTGCAATGAGGCTCGGGTACGCTTGTCGTACATCGTCGGTACAATCGTTACCCGGAACCCTTTGCTGCGTGACTTCTGCATAATGCTCAACGTGCGCACCATGCGTTCCAGACCCTTCATTGCCAGAAATTCGGTCTGAACCGGGATCAGTATTCGATCGCTGGCCGCCAATGCGTTGACCATCATCACACCAAGGATCGGTGGACAGTCGATCAACACATAATCGTAATGTTTACGCAATGCCAACAGAGCACGCTTCAAGATTAACCCCATCCCACTGCGATTGCCCATCACCCGATCCAGCGTCGCAAGAGACATGTGCGCCGGAATAAGATCGATGTTGTCGATTTTGGTTTGCAAAATCATCGGCGCCACAGTGTCGGCCGTAAATTCTTTCAGTTGGAACAGGTCAAACAGGCTGGCTGGCACACTGTCGGAGTCAAGCCCCAGATAGGTGGTCAGCGAAGCGTGCGGATCAGTGTCCACCAGGAGAACGCGTTTCCCCTGCTGACTCAGCAGTCCGGCTAACGTGATGGTCGTGGTGGTTTTCCCCACCCCACCTTTCTGGTTAGCGACACTCCATACAATCATGCCAGTACCTCTACGCTAGTCCGACTTCAACCAGCATCCGTTCCGCAATGCGTTCCAGAGGCAGATCTTCACTCGAGATACCTGCTTTGGCGACCGCCTGAGGCATGCCGTAAACCACACAGCTCTCTTCGTCCTGAGCCCAAATGGTCGCGCCGGCCTGCTTGAGCATACGTGCTCCTTCACGGCCATCAGCGCCCATGCCGGTCAACACCATCGACAGGACTTTATCACCGTAGATTTTGGCAGCGGAGCCGAAGGTAACATCGACACAAGGCTTGTAATTCATGCGCTCACCGCCATCCAGAATACGCAAACGCGATGCGCCCGGACGACCGTCAACCATCATCTGTTTACCGCCCGGTGCCAGATAAGCAACGCCCGGTTTGAGCACGTCGCCGTCTTGCGCTTCGCGGACTTCAATTTTACACAACGAGTTCAAACGGCTGGCAAATGCGGCCGTAAACGTCGCCGGCATATGCTGGATCAATACGATCGGATGCGGATAACTGGCTGGCAACTTGGTCAGAATTTTCTGCAAGGCCACTGGCCCTCCCGTTGAGGTACCGATTGCCGTCAGCTGATATTTCTTACCGGAGGCTTTAAAACGTGCGGCGGCCGGCGCTGCTGGTCGTGCCCCACGTGTTAATGGCGCGCTGCCCGGTCTGGCGGCGGTGGTTGCAGCCGTTGGACGAGGGGCTACCGGACGACGCATCATAGTACGGCGCGAAGAAATCTGGATGACGCGTTGCTGCAACAGGCTAACGGCTTCGTCACGATTGCGCGCAATGTCTTCAAACTTCTTCGGCAGAAAATCGAGTGCACCGGCATCAAGTGCATCCAGCGTCGCTTTCGCCCCTTCATGAGTCAGGGACGAGAACATTAGAATAGGAACCGGCTGTTTCGCCATGATCTCACGTACAGCAGAAATGCCGTCCATTACCGGCATTTCGATGTCCATCGTGATCACGTCCGGCTTAAGCTGTATCGCTTTATCAACGGCCTCTCGGCCGTTGGTTGCCACATCAATCACCTCAAGACGAGGTTCAGAATTAATAATTTCGCTTACTCGGCGGCGGAAGAAACTTGAGTCATCTACCACTAATACTCGAATCGCCATACTTTTCCTTCTTCATCCGGTGCGCTAGATGCGAGATGCCGACGCATACTGCTTCAGCAGATCAGGCACATCCAAAATCAATGCGATATGGCCATCACTGGTGATCGTCGCCCCCGCCATACCCGGCGTGCCCTGCAACAGATTATCCAGTGGTTTAATGACCACTTCTTCCTGGCCAATCAGAGTATCCACCACAAAGCCGACACGCTGGTTACCGATTTGCACAATCACGACGTGACCATGTCCTTTGCGCTGTTCAATATGGCCTGCCTGAGGCGCCAGCCAGTTCTGCAAATAAAACAGCGGAATCGACTTATCACGGACAATAATGGTCAACTGACCGTCCACGACGTTGGTCTTGCTCAGATCAAGGTGGAAAATTTCACTGACGCTGGCCAGTGGCAGAGCAAACGGATGCCCGCCAATCCCTACCATCAACGTTGGCAGGATCGCCAGCGTTAACGGCACCTTAATCGTAATTTTGGTGCCTTTGCCCATCTCTGAGTCGATGTCAATTGAACCGTTGAGTGTATTGATGGCCGTTTTCACCACGTCCATACCAACACCGCGTCCTGAAATATCAGAAATTTTATCTTTACTGGAGAAACCCGGCATAAAGATAAGGTTAAAGCACTCTTTGTCAGTCAGGCGAGAAGCCGCGTCTTCGTCCATCATGCCGCGTTTCACCGCAATGGCGCGCAGCTTGTCCGGGTCCATACCACCACCATCATCGACGATCGCCAGTTCAATGTGATCACCTTCCTGAGATGCCGACAGAATCACTTTACCCGTGCGCGGTTTGCCTGCAGCCACGCGTACATCCGGCATTTCAATACCGTGGTCCACTGAGTTGCGCACTAAGTGGATCAATGGATCCGCCAACGCCTCAACCAGGTTTTTATCCAGATCGGTTTCTTCGCCGCGCATTTCCAGCGCAATGTCTTTATTTAGGCTGCGTGCCAGATCGCGTACCACCCGAGGGAAGCGACCAAATACTTTCTTGATTGGCTGCATACGGGTTTTCATCACCGCACCTTGCAGGTCCGCCGTGACAACATCGAGATTGGAGACCGCTTTGGACATCTCTTCGTCGTTACTATTAAGACCCAGACTCAGCAGGCGGTTACGCACCAATACCAGCTCACCAACCATGTTCATGATGGTGTCCAGTGTTGAGGTATCAACCCGCACTGTCGCTTCAGCCTGAGGCTTTTTAATCTGAACCGCCTGAGCACTTTCTTTGGTTGCTGGTGGTTTAGGCTGTTCTTTGGCTGCAACCGACGGCGCTGCTTTCACTGGCTGCGCACTGACCGGGCTGGCCGGTTTCGGGTTGGCTGCCGCGGGTTTCGTAGCGGCTTCCAGTTCTTCAAGAGAAGGACCTTTCCCAGCGCCGTGCAACTCATCCAGCAGTTTCTCAAACTCTTCGTCTGTCATCAGATCGTCGTCTGATGAAGGCGCCTTCGGAGTTTCAGGTGCTTTAGATACTGGCACGCTGTCTGCCGACTTATCCGCTGACGCCGCAGAAGGTCCTTTCCCGGAGCCATGCAGTTCATCCAGTAAACGTTCAAATTCATCGTCGGTGATGTCACCGCTATCGTCAGAGACGTTTGCTGGCGATGCTGTGCTGGCCACCGGCTCACTTTGTTGACCCGGCGCGCCGCCTTTGCCATGCAGTTCATCCAGCAGTTTTTCGAATTCATCCTGAGTGATGTCATCAACCGAACCCACGGTGCTTTGCGGCGCTTGCGCCTCTGGCTCAGTGCGGTCTTCCACAACCGGAATGTCCGGCTCTGGCTCAGCGATGACAACCTCAGGCTCGTCTTCGGATTCCGGCTTACATAAACGGTGGAGCTCATCAAGAAGGGAAGGATCTGCCGGCGTCAAAGGTTCACGGTCCTGAACCGCACGGAACTGTTCATTGACTGTATCCAGCGCACGAAGCATGGTATCCATCAAAGCCGGAGTGACGGTACGCTGACCGTTTCTCAGTATATCGAACACGTTTTCAGCGCCGTGACAAGTATCGACCAGTTCTGCCAAAGACAAGAAGCCAGCCCCACCTTTCACGGTGTGGAAACCACGGAATATCGCATTCAACAGATCTTTGTCTTCAGGGTTGTTTTCCAGTTCCACAAGTTGCTCAGACAGCAGCTCCAGAATCTCCCCTGCTTCGACTAGAAAGTCCTGCAGAATGTCTTCATCTAATTCATAGCTCATACGTTACCCCTAAAACCCTAGGCTCGACAGTAAGTCGTCGACTTCATCCTGGGAAGACACTGCATCAGCGCGCTCATGAGGATTCATAATCGGCCCCTCGGGATCGGTCGATGCTTTTTTCTCTTGTTCTGATGAGTCAGCCTGACTTGCACCGAATACAGTCAGGATTTCAACCAGTCGATCTTCGACTTCGTTTACTAATGCAATCACCCGTCGAATGATCTGGCCGGTTAAATCCTGAAAATCCTGTGCCATTAAAATGTCGGTCAGTTGTCCACGAAGCTCGGTACTGTCACCCTCAACCTGAGCCAGCAGGCCGTCAATCCGGTGGCACAGAGCTTTGAATTCAGACAGTTCGATACGCCCGCGCATCAGCTCGTTCCACTGGGGGCGAACTTGCAGCAGGCCCTCGTGAAGGTTATCAGCAATTGGCATGCAGCGATCAACCGCATCCATTGTGCGGTTGGCTGCCACTTCAGTTTTCTCGATAACGTACTGCAAACGATCCCGGGCATCCGGAATTTCGTCGTTCGCAATTTCACTCATACGTTCGTCCAGATTGAACTGTTTAAGTGAGTCATGCAGGTCTCTGGTCAGAGACCCGATTTCCTGAAGCATTGGGTTGTCACACCCCTCGTAAATCTGCTTTACGAGTAAGTTCGCTTCGTTCTGCTGCTCATGTTCAAGCAACTCAACCAGCTGCTTTGCCTGTTCTAATGAAATCATCCTGAATAAGCCTTTTTGTCGGCAAAAAAAATGTAAGTTAAAAAGTTGACTTACAAACGCTCAAAGATTTTTTCTAATTTTTCTTTTAATGTTGCGGCGGTGAAAGGCTTAACAATATAACCATTTACCCCAGCTTGAGCGGCTTCGATAATCTGCTCGCGTTTGGCTTCCGCGGTGATCATCAATACAGGAAGGTGTTTCAGTTCATCATCCGCACGGATGTGTTTAAGCAAATCAATGCCTTGCATACCAGGCATATTCCAGTCGGTTACGACAAAATCGAATTCGCCTTTTTTCAGCATCGGCAATGCCGTCAGACCATCGTCCGCTTCCTGAGTGTTATTGAACCCCAGGTCACGAAGCAGGTTTTTAACGATTCGGCGCATTGTTGAAAAGTCATCAACAATTAGGATTTTCATATTTTTATTCAAAATTGCCTCCACTGAGTGAAATATCAGTGATTGTTATTCATGTTCTGTCCACGCGCTTAATTTGGTGCGCAAACGTTGCATAGATTGACTAAGAATTTGACTCACACGTGATTCGCTCACGCCAATCACTTCACCAATTTCTTTTAAATTTAACTCTTCATCATAATACAACGAAAGTACCAGAGCTTCTCGTTCAGGCAGCGATTTTATTGAATCTATCAACGCTTTGCGGAAAGATTCATCAGCAACACCTTTAAATGGAGAGTCGTCTTCTTCATCGGCGGGTACGATGGCATCATCGGAAATTCCCAAGTCGTCGATGCCGACCAGCCGTGAACAATTGATGTCAGTCAGTGCGCTATGATATTGATCGAGAGACAGGCCCATAAACTTGGCCACTTCTGAGTCACTCGGGTCTCGGTTCAGCTCGCCCTCCAGTACAGCGATCGCCTGAGAAATCTCTCGGCTGTGCTTGTGAACCGAACGAGGTACCCAGTCTCCGCGCCGAATATCATCCAGCATCGCCCCACGTATACGGATACCCGCGTAGGTTTCGAAACTTGCACCTTTACTGCCATCATAATTTTTCTGGGCTTCCAGCAGGCCGATCATTCCGGCCTGAATCAGGTCTTCAACCTGAACACTGGGTGGCAATCTGCCTAATAGGTGGTGAGCAATTCGCTTTACCAATACTGAGTACTTTTCCAGAAACGCCTTCTGGCTATTCTGATTGGCATATTGGTCATAAGTCAGCGCTTTATTCACCAAACGGTTCCCCTACATAATCATCACGCTTGAGCAGGCGCTCGACGAAAAACTCCAAGTGGCCACTCGGGGTTTTCGGTATAGGCCAAGTCAATGCTTTGTTCGCGAGTGAGCCCATCGCCAGTGATGCCGGAGAACGCGGGAACGCGTCCACGACTATTTTCTGTCTTTTCACTGCCTGACGAACTTTATCATCCAATGGAATACATGCTACGAGTTCGAGGCTCACATTCAAGAATCGCTCTGTGACTAGGGTCAACTTTGCGAACAATTCTCGCCCTTCGCGATAGCTTCTGACCATATTCGCGACGATTTTAAACCGTTGGACCTGATGTTCCTTACTCAACAGTTTGATTAATGCATAGGCATCCGTGATGGATGTCGGTTCATCACACACCACCACAATCACATCCTGAGCTGCCCGGGAAAAGCTGACCACCATGTCCGAAATACCGGCCGCAGTGTCTATCAGCAAGACATCCATTTCGTCTTCCAGGCTACCAAATGCGCGGATTAATCCGGCATGTTGTGCATGGGACAACTCGGTCATAGATTGAGTACCAGACGTTGCTGGAATGATGCGGATGCCATGCGGTCCTTCCACAATGGCGTCTTTCAGCTCGCATTCACCGGCCAGCACGTGACCGAGGTTGAGCTTGGGACGAATACCCAGCATTACATCAACATTTGCCAAACCAAGGTCAGCGTCCAATACCATGACTTTCTTTCCCTGACGTGCCATACAAATCGCCAGGCCCAGAGTTACATTTGATTTACCAACACCACCCTTGCCTCCGGTTACCGAAATAACCTTGGTCAAAGAGGGTTTAGTTAAGCGACGCAGGCCGCTTGCTTGGTCTTGTATCATATCTTCTGTCATATCGTTCGCCGCCTAGAACCCATCTGTACTGCTGTTCCAGAAATGGGGTTCATTTTCTGTCGACTTTTCCAGTAATTCGTTTGCCTTTGCTACCATGTACTTGGGTTGCGCAATCACAATATCTTCCGGTACTCGTTGTCCATTGGCGATGTACGCCACGGGCAAGGCATTTTGAACTACGACACTCACAAATTCGCCCAGGCTCAGGGATTCATCGAGCTTGGTCATAATACAACCAGAGAGCGGAATTCGTCTGAAATGCTCTATGGTTTCCTGTAATACTCTGCGTTGTGCGGTTGCCGGTAGCACCAGGTAGCTGTTAATGACTTCTCCACTTTCCTGCATCAGCGTATCTAACTGTTCAGAAAGGCGTACATCACGCTGCCCCATGCCCGCCGTATCTACTAAAATCAGGCGGCGATTCCTTAACTGGTATATTACATCGGCCAGTTCGTCAGAATCTTTAGCAACTCTTACCGGACAACCCATAATTCTGCCATAAATTGACAGTTGCTCATGTGCACCGATTCGATAGGTATCGGTGGTCACTAACGCGACATTGTCCGCACCGTATTCCATAGCCGCACGCGCCGCCAGCTTGGCAACCGATGTGGTCTTTCCGACACCGGTCGGTCCAAGCAGTGCCACGACACCACCACGTTTGAGAATATCTTGTTTGGTAACCGGGATTTGATCAGCCACCAACGCCAACAGAGCTTTCCAGGCTTTGTTCGGCGGCGTATCTTCGGGAATGTAGCACGCCAGCTGATCGGCCAGCTCTGCCGACACTCCCATTCGTTCTAACCGCTTAATCAACATTGCCCGTAACGGTTCACGACGTTCCACCTCCTGCCACATTAATCCAGACACCTGATGTTCTAATAGGCGACGGATTGAAGACATTTCTTCACGCATATCTTCTAATTCGGCTTTATCGGCTTCACGTTCTTTGGCCGTTTGACGGTCATAACGGGTTGGATCCAAGCGAGGCTGCTGTTGCTGCATGCGAGGATCATCGGCAATCAAACGGGCCAGCGGCGAGTCTTCTTTCAACATGCCGGACAGGGATCCGTCGTTGCGTTTTTCCTGCTGACGGCGTAACAACGCCGTGAGGGAATCTTCGCCTCTCTCCGCCGGGGGTTGGTCTTCCTGCTCATGGTGGCTGTACTGCTTGAGCATGTTCGCAAAACGCTGGGTCATCGAGCGGCCCTTGTCTGCGCTCGACTGTAAACTGACACGGTCGTCTTCCAACTGACGAGAGCTGGCCGCCGGTGCTGCCGGCGGCTGCGCATACTGAGCTTGGCGCGGACGGGAACTGTAATCGTTCGACATCTGACGTCCGGCCGAGTGATCCCCATCGACAGCTGCAACGATTTCCACGCCACCCGCGACTTTTTTGTTGGACATAATCACCGCGTCAGCACCCAGCTCTTCCTTCACCTGAAGAAGCGCTGCTCGCATGTCCTTGGCAAAAAATCGTTTTATTTTCAAAGCAGATTTCCGTGTTTACCTAGTTGTGTACAGGCACGTAGCCGTATCAGTTGCCCACCGCCTGTACGATTCGAATTTGTTTCTCATCAGGAATTTCCTGATAGGAGAGCACCCGGAGTGACGGAATGGTGTTTTTAACAAACTTGGCCAACGTTGAGCGTAACACGCCGGACGTTAGCAACACCGCAGGCTCCCCTTTCAGTTCCTGTTCTTGCGTGGCCTGACTTAGGGATGACTGAAGTCGCTCAGCCAGCCCCGGCTCAATACCCGCCGATTCACCACCAGAAGCCTGCATGGTCTGATGCAAAATTTGTTCCAGCTCAGGAATGAGCGTAATGACCGGCAGTTCAGGCTCTATACCATTGATTTCCTGAACAATTAGTCGTTTTAGTGCGATGCGCACTGCCGCGGTCAGAATGTCAGGTTCTTGACTCTTCGCGGAGTACTCCGCCAGGGTTTGAATGATGGTCCGGATATCACGGATAGGAATCGCTTCATTGAGCAGGTTTTGCAGTACTTTCACGACGGCGCCCAGAGACAACTGATCCGGCACAAAGTTCTCCACCAGCTTCGGTGCACTGCGGCCCAGCATCTCAAGTAGATTTTGTACCTCTTCATGGCCAATCAGTTGTGCTGCATTATTGGTCAGCAGCTGGCTGAGGTGTGTCGCTAACACCGTCGAAGAATCTACCACGGTGTATCCCAGCGCCTGGGCATGTTCACGCTGATCTTCACGAATCCATACCGCTTCAAGGCCAAAGGCCGGGTCAATCGTTTTTTCGCCTTCGATCATGCCGTACACCTGACCAGGGTTGATGGCCAGTTCTTGATCCGGGCGGATCTCCGCTTCCCCAACCGCAACGCCCATCAAGGTAATACGGTAACTATTAGGCGTCAGCTCGAGGTTATCGCGAATGTGTACCGCCGGGATCAAGAAGCCAAAATCCTGCGACAGTTTTTTGCGCACCCCTTTCACCCGCTCCAGCAGCTCCCCACCCTGATCTCGGTCCACCAGTGGGATCAATCGATAGCCGACTTCCAGACCAATAATGTCGACAGGTTGGACGTCATCCCAAGAAAGTTCTTTCTGGGCAGGCGCGTCGGTATCACTAACAGCGGGTGTGGCCGGAGCTTCGGCGGCCCTTTTCTGTTTGCGTTGAATCAGATACGCAGCGCCGCCAGCGATGACAGCCAAAAGCAAAAAGGCAAAATGCGGCATGCCCGGGACAATCCCCATCACGCCGAGGATGGCGGCGGTGATCATCAGCGCTTTCGGGTTATCGAACATCTGGAACACTACTTGTTGTCCCATGTCCTCTTCCGCATTCTGACGCGTCACCATGATCGCAGCGCCGATAGACAGCAACAGCGATGGGATCTGCGCCACCAGACCATCACCAATGGTCAGCAGGGTGTAGATTTCAATCGCTTCACGGAAACTCAGATCGTACTGCGCCATCCCGATGGACAGGCCACCGATGATGTTGATGAACAGGATCAGGATACCAGCGATGGCATCCCCTTTAACGAACTTAGACGCACCGTCCATCGAACCGTAGAAATCCGCCTCTTTGGTGACTTCACTGCGTCGCAGGCGTGCTTGCTCCTGATCAATCAGTCCGGCGTTCAAATCGGCGTCGATCGCCATTTGCTTACCAGGCAAGGCATCCAGGGTAAAACGTGCACTGACTTCAGAGATCCGGCCAGCACCCTTGGTTACGACCATAAAGTTGATGATCATCAGAATCAAGAACACCACCAGACCCACGGCATAGTTCCCGCCAATCACCACATTACCAAACGCTTCAATGACGTTACCGGCCGCTCCGGCTCCTTCATGACCGTTCAGCAATACCACCCGGGTTGAGGCAACGTTCAACGCCAGACGCAATAAGGTGGCAATCAGCAAGACTGTCGGAAATGCGGCAAAATCCAGCGGACGCTTGGTGTAGACCGTGACCAGCAGGACGACCATCGACAACGCGATGTTGAACGTAAAAAACAGGTCAAGCAGAAACGCCGGTATCGGCAATACCACCATGGCCAGAGTGGCCAGCACCATCACGGGCGCGCCAATGGCTGGCATGGCGCGTTGAGGAATCGGCGGAATTTTGTCCGCAAAAGGCAGGCTGAACTTCATAGATTCGGGTGTCTTAATTTTTGCATTTTGATTAAGCAGTTAGCTGCCTGATGCAAAATTCAGTCCAGCATTTATGTCAAATTACTGTCAATATCGCACGTTCAGTCGCGTTGCGTTTTTGACTGACAACAGAGCGTGAACGGGTTGTCGATCGGCCGGTTCACGGCAACCGCCGCTCGCTATACACACCGGCCGTCCCCATTAGGGATGGATATGCCACAACAGCTCGCTTTTGCGTGACTGTGGATCAAACTCTATGCACACCAACCCTGAGGTCGGGAACATTGGCGGCGCCATATCGGTAATGAATTCTGACGTCAGATAGCCGACCAACGGCAAATGAGAAACCAGCAACACCGATTGCGGCTGCTCCACTTCGATCAGGGCGCACAAGTAGTCAAAGACCAGATCCGACTGACCATATGGCGTGATGTCTTCACTGGTGCTAATGGCAGACGTTTTAAACATCGGCTGAATTTGCTGCCAGGTTTGCTGAGCGCGCAAATATGGACTGATCAGTACCTTATCAAACTCGGTGATGCCCTGCTCATTGCAGGCTCTGGCTACCGCGACCGATTCGCTTATGCCGCGCGTGGTCAACGCTCTTTCTGCGTCACTGGCGGCAAAATGTTCTGCTTCGCCGTGGCGCATAATGAAGATTTTCACTCTCAATTCCTACTACTATCAACAGGCAGTCAGCACTGTGCGTTATTTGTTATCATTCACGACTTAACTGGCCGCTTATAAAAATAATTATATCAAGTGCCTTGCCAAAGACTTCGACTTTCTTAACAATCTTTTAAACAGAGCACAGACAAAGCATAAATAATCCAAAAGTGCTCCACTTTCTCTGACCAAGTGTTTGCAGCACACTTATTCAGGGTCATACTTACTTAAATGCTTCAACTCTGGAGAGCACCTGTGCATCTTAGCCCCAACGATAACAATCAATATCGCTACCTAACTCTGGCGAATGGCCTAAGAGTGCTTGTGATCCAAGACGTACACGCACAAAAGTCTGCCGCTGCACTGGCCGTAAATGTTGGCCATTTTGATGATCCCTCAGATCGGCAAGGTCTGGCTCATTATCTGGAGCATATGCTGTTTCTGGGCACGGAAAAATACCCCAAAGTAGGCGAATTTCAAAGCTATATCAGCCAGCACGGTGGTAGCAATAACGCCTGGACCGGTACTGAACATACGTGCTTTTTTTTCGATATAACACCCAATGGTTTCGAAAAAGGGCTGGATCGCTTTGCTCAGTTTTTCAGCGCGCCGCTGTTTAACGAAGAAGCCCTCGACAAAGAGCGTCAGGCGGTTGACTCTGAATACAAATTAAAGTTGAACGATGACTCTCGTCGTCTTTATCAAGTGCAAAAGGCCACCGTCAATCCGGACCATCCGTTCAGCAAATTCTCGGTGGGCAACCTCGAAACTCTGGATGACCGCAATGGGAAATCGATTCGCCAGGAAGTCGTCAGCTTCCACGCCCGTCAATATTCGGCTGACCTGATGACCCTCACGCTGGTAGGCCCGCAGTCTCTTGATGAACTACAACACTGGGCAGAAGAGAAGTTCTGCGCCATCGCTAACAACCAGCTAAAGAGCAAACAGATTGAGCAGCCCTACCTAAAAAATAAGCAAAACCGCTTGTGGATTAACGTTGAGCCACTTAAAGACCTGCGTAAGTTGGTGCTCACCTTCACTTTCCCGGGCATGGATAAGTATTATCAGACCAAGCCCTTGTCCTACTTCGCACATTTACTCGGCTATGAAGGCGAAGGCAGCCTGATGCTGGCGCTGAAAAACGAAGGCTGGATCAATGCGCTGTCCGCTGGTGGCGGAGCCAGTGGCAGCAATTACCGGGAATTCAATATCAGTTGCGCGCTGACCCCATCAGGGCTACAGCATACTGACGAGATCATCGAAGCTGTGTTTGCTTACATTGCACTGATCAAAGAACAGGGCTTTGACGAATGGCGTTATCGGGAGAAACAAGCCGTGCTGGAATCGGCTTTTCGTTTTCAGGAGCCCACTCGCCCTCTGGATCTGGCCAGCCACCTTGTGATCAACATGCAACACTACGCCGCTGACGACACCATCTACGGCGATTACATGATGGCCGGTTATCAGCCGGAAGTTCTGCGCGAACTGGCGAGCTACTTCTCGCCAGAAAACTTACGCGTCACCCTGGTAAGCAAGGGCTTAGCATGCGATCAACATGCAGAGTGGTATTTTACGCCGTATTCCGTCCGCTCCCTTACTGCAGTACAGTTACAGCGCTATCACGCCGCTCAGACTCAACTCGACTTGGCGCTGCCCCCGAAAAACCCGTTTATTTGCTACGATCTCGACCCCAAATCACTCGATGGCGAACAGTCGGTACCAAGCATCATTGAAGAGCAGGATGGCTTTCGTCTCTGGCATCTTCAGGATGCGACCTTCCGGGTACCCAAAGGCGTCGTGTATGTGGCCATCGACAGCCCTACCGCCGTGGCCACTGCGCGCAACATTGTAATGACACGCTTGTGTGTGGAAATGTTCCTCGACTCGTTAGCGAAAGAGACGTATCAGGCAGAAATCGCGGGGATGGGCTATAACATGTACGCCCACCAAGGTGGCGTGACGCTGACCATTTCCGGCTTCAGCGAAAAGCAGCCCCAGCTACTGCAAATGATTTTAGAGCGCTTTGCCAAGCGTGAATTCAGCCACCAGCGTTACCAGTCGATAAAACAACAGTTGCTGCGCAACTGGCGCAACTCCGCCCAAGATCGTCCCATATCCCAGCTTTTTAATGCCATGACTGGTATCCTCCAGCCTAATAATCCACCGTACGCGGTGCTGGTGGATGAGCTGGAAACCATCGAAGTGGACGAGTTACCAGCGTTCGTCGATTCCATTCTCGCAAATCTGCATGTCGAGATGTTCGTTTACGGTGACTGGCGCCAGCAGGAAGCTCTGGCGCTGGGAGAAACCCTCAAAGACGCTTTACGAGTCAAAAACCAGCGTTATCAGGAAGCTCTGCGCCCTCTGGTGATGCTGGGCGATACCGGAACATATCAAAAAGAAGTGCTGTGCGATCAGGAAGATTCCGCCATCGTACTCTACTATCAGTGTGACACCACCGATCCGCATAGCATCGCGCTCTATTCGCTGGCCAATCATCTGATGTCGGCCACCTTCTTCCATGAAATCCGGACCAAACAGCAGCTCGGCTACATGGTCGGCACCGGCAATATGCCACTCAACCGTCATCCGGGGATCGTGCTGTACGTTCAGTCGCCCAATGCCGCTCCGGCTGAGTTGTTAAAAGCCATGGATGAATTTCTCAATGCATTTTATATGGTGTTGCTGGAGTTGAATGACTACCAATGGCACAGCAGTAAACGCGGATTATGGAATCAAATCGCCACACCGGACACCACTTTACGTGGCCGGGCTCAGCGGCTATGGGTAGCGATCGGCAATAAAGATCGCGGCTTTGATCAGCGTGAAAAAGTATTGGATGAGTTAAAAGAACTGAGTCGCAGCGACATGATCCGTTTTGTGGTCAACGAGCTGAAACCACGCACAGCGAATCGTCTGATCATGCATACCCAAGGCAATGCACACAGTGAATCTGCCCCTCTGGTTGTGGGGCAGGAAATCGGCTCAATCGAAGAATTTCAGCTCAGACCGAAAGACGTCGAACTGGGTTAAACCTCTTGCTCTGAGGCCACTATCGCTTTCAGTGAGTGCGGGTGGAGTTTGATACACACGCCGTTCCACTTAAACGCGACGGTCGGGTTGTTGAGACGTTCGCCGTCGCTTTTTGGGCTGGACAACTTAACTTTGATGCCATGCTCACTCAAGTGCGGCCATTGTGCCGCCAATTGGGGAAACTGGCTTTGGATATCGGCCAGGTATTGTTCCGCAGTGTGCGCATCGGACGGAATCACAAACTCGACATGCTCCCAGCTTTGTTGAGGGTAGATTTTCCCCGGGGCCGGATATGGCAATTCCAGACATTCAAATGACCAGTTTTTCGCCTGCAGTGGCGCAGTAAATTCAATCACGATGATCGGACGGCCATTAATCTTAGCCTGAGAGATAACTTTCCCCTCTTTTTTCCACTCCTGATGCGCCAGTTTAGCAAGTTCAGTGTGGTTGATACGCAGAGCAATATGGTCTGCCTGAAATGGGCTCAAATCTATATGCAAAATATCGCTTAGATGCTGAATTTTATGCATAAAAATTTCAAGGCTCGCCTTCATTTGTTCAGGCATCAACTCTGCTTCCAACAGTAAATCTGACATTTTCTACCGTCCAAAATATTGATTTTTCCGCAATACTATCAAGTTATCGCTGAAAAGTAGAAAAATTCCCATTTCACTCTCTATAAGAGGCGCAATAATCTTGGTATCATGTGCGCCAAATTATGAACTTTATTGAGATATGCATTCAGCCAACTTCGGTGAATAAAATGCATACCTACCAATTCCCAAGAATTGAAGGAAGCGCGTGTGAATATCCAAGCACTTATTAATGACAAAGTATCTCAGGCTCTGGAAGCCGCTGGTGCACCGGCAGGCAGTCCTGCAGCAGTGCGTCAATCAGCAAAGCCACAATTCGGTGACTATCAGGCAAATGGCGTGATGGGCGTGGCGAAGAAGCTAGGCACAAACCCGCGAGAATTTGCACAGAAAGTACTGGATGTTCTGGATCTGGACGGTATTGCCAGCAAAACAGAAATCGCCGGCCCTGGTTTTATCAACATTTTCCTCAGCGAAGAGTTTCTGGCTAAGCAAGCGGACGCCGCTCTGGCAGACAGCCGTCTTGGTGTCACCAAAGAAGCACAAAAAACCATCGTTGCGGACTACTCAGCACCAAACGTTGCAAAAGAAATGCACGTGGGTCACCTGCGCTCAACCATCATCGGTGATGCGGTTGTTCGTACCCTTGAGTTTTTGGGCCATAAAGTCATTCGTGCCAACCACATCGGTGACTGGGGCACACAGTTCGGTATGTTGATCGCGAACCTTGAACGTGTGCAACAGGAATCGGGCGAAGTTTCGATGGAACTGGCGGATCTGGAAGGCTTCTACCGTGAATCGAAGAAATTGTATGACGAAGACGAAGCATTTGCCGCCAAAGCACGTAATTACGTAGTCAAACTGCAAAGTGGCGATGCGTACTGTGCTGAAATGTGGAAAAAGCTGGTTGATGTCACCATGGAACAAAACCAGCGTAACTACGACCGTCTGAACGTTTCTCTGACTCGTGCCGACGTGATGGGCGAAAGCATGTACAACGACATGCTGCCAGGTATCGTTGCCGACCTGAAAGAAAAAGGCCTGGCACAAGAAGACGACGGCGCGCAAGTCGTGTTCCTGGACGAGTACAAAAACAAAGACGGCGAGCCAATGGGTGTGATCATCCAGAAGCGCGACGGAGGTTTCCTTTACACCACCACCGACATCGCCTGTGCGAAATACCGCTACGAAACACTGGGCGCTGACCGCGTGTTGTACTTCATTGACTCACGTCAGCATCAGCACCTGATGCAAGCATGGACTATCGTTCGTAAAGCGGGTTACGTGCCTGATGAAGTCACGCTGGAACACCATGCATTCGGTATGATGCTGGGTAAAGACGGCCGTCCTTTCAAAACGCGTGCTGGCGGCACCGTCCGTTTGGCGGATCTGCTAGATGAAGCCCAAGAGCGTGCTATCAAGCTGATCGAAAGCAAAAATCCGGATCTGGATGCGGAAGAGAAAAACAACATTGCGACCACGGTGGCTATGGCAGCAGTCAAATACGCGGATCTCTCGAAACACCGCACCACCGACTACATTTTCGATTGGGATCACATGCTGGCATTTGAAGGCAACACTGCCCCATACATGCAGTATGCTTACACTCGCGTGGCGTCTATTTTTGCCAAAGCCGGCATTGCCATGGATGATCTGCAGGGCGACATCACCATCAGTGAAGAGAAAGAAAAAGCGCTGATCGCGAAGTTGCTTCAGTTTGAAGAAGCGGTTCAATCCGTTGCTCGTGAAGGTCAGCCACACATTATGTGTAGCTACCTGTTTGAACTGGCTGGTCAGTTCTCAAGCTTCTACGAAGCCTGCCCGATCCTGAGTGCCGAAGATGAGAGCGTGAAGCAGAGCCGTCTGAAACTAGCGGCACTGACAGCGAAGACCATCAAGCAAGGTCTGGCACTGCTGGGCATCAATACGCTGGATCGTATGTAATCCGATCACCGCAATACCAATAAGACAAAGGTTGGCAGTATAAGCCAACCTTTCTTTTATCTAACCGTAAGGAACCTTAAGCATGAGTTTCGAACTTCATCCCCAGTTAGCCAACGATACGACCGTGATCGGCCATTTTCCTCTCTGCGTGGCGCTGCTGCACAAAGACAGCGCAGTACCCTGGGTTATTTTGGTGCCTAAACGCGCTCAGTTAAAAGAACTTCACCACCTTCCAATGCAAGAGCAACACCAGTTCTTGCTTGAATCACAGGCCGTCAGCCAGGCGCTCGAAGCGATTTTCCAGCCGGACAAACTAAACTTGGGTGCCCTTGGGAATATGGTGCCTCAACTGCACATCCACCATATTGCGCGCTTTAAAAACGACATCGCCTGGCCTGGACCGCTATGGGGTAACACCCAGGGTGAGTTTCGTGACGAAGCAGAGCAACAGGCGATGCTGATCCGAATCCAGAACGTGTTGTCACTCAGCTCCATGTTCAGCAAAGCGTAATCCACGCATCATCAATAAAAAACGCTCCGGTTGAGGAGCGTTTTTTTATTGGATTACAGTTTGACCGTCAAAGATAAACCGTCTGGTCGATTCACCGAGTAACGGACCCGGGTAACATGCTCCGCACGATTCGTATCGATCGTGCGTGAAATGATCCCCTTACGTATCCAGACCGTCAACATGGCATCCACACCATCTTCGCTGAGCGCAAAACACTTGGCCAGTTCTTTGCGCGATGCACTACCCTGCTGTTCGATGTACCGCTTCAGCTCAGACAAAATCATGCCACAGGCACCTCAGTCAACGCTTGCTGCGAACGCCCTTGGCGTTTCAGGCTGACATACACCAATCCACTGCCGCCGATAACAATGGTAATCCAAATGGTACTTTGCATCGGTGTTTCGGTGAGCATTGAGGCCTGGTAGTACAAGGTCGCCCCAGCGTAGGCCAACCCCATGGTCCAGACGGCAATAAAGCGGGCATACTTGTGACCAAACTCACGAACGTATGCCCCCATGGCCGCAACACAAGGCGTGTAAAGCAAAATGAAAATCAAATACGCAAACGCGGCATGACCACTGGCAAAGTGCGCTTTAAGATTGCCGAAGATGGACGCATCCACTTCCTGATCCTGTGCCACACTCTGACTGTCACTCAAATCGCCAACTTCAATACCCAGCGGATCACTGAAGCTCAGGTCGCTCAGGTTTTGTGGAATCGACCATGCCGCCTCTTTGAGGCTGGCAGCCAAATCGAACTCAGCGTCCTCATCTGTCGGCGCGCTGTAAAGGTTGTTCAGTGTTCCCACGACCGCTTCTTTGGCGAAAATACCAGTAATGATCCCGACAGTCGCTGGCCAGTTGTCATGGTTGACCCCTATTGGAGCAAAAACAGGCGTGACCACCTGAGCAGCTTTAGACAGCATTGAATTTTCACTGTCCTGGTTGCCAAAAGTGCCATCGGTACCCACAGAGTTGAGGAAGCTGAGGATTGTCACTACCACCACAATGGTTTTGCCGGCTCCCAGAACAAACCGCTTCAGTTTTTGCCAGGTTTTGATCATCACATTCTGCATAGTCGGCAGTTCGTAATCTGGCATTTCCATCAACAAACTGTCACTGTCCCCCGGATAAAGCGTTTTTTTCAGAACCCAGCCAGTCAACACCGCCGCCGCAATCCCCAGCAGATAAAGGGCAAACACGATGTTCTGACCACTTTGTGGGAAAAAAGCCGCAGCAAACAGCGCGTACACAGGCAAACGTGCGCCACACGACATGAAGGGAGCCATCGATGCCGCCAACTTACGTTCGCGCTCCTGATCGAGAGTCCGGGTTGCCATGATCGCTGGCACGTTGCACCCAAACCCGAGGACCAAAGGGACGAAAGCTTTGCCCGGCAGGCCTATTTTCTGCATAACCTTGTCCAGTACAAATGCGGCACGGGACATGTAGCCGGAGCTCTCCAGAATCGCCAGGAACAGGTACAGACAGGCGATGACTGGGATGAAGGTTGCCACCGTTTGAATCCCCCCACCGACACCGTCAGCGATCAATGTAACCAACCATACCGGTAGATGCCCGTCGAGCAAGTGATGCCCACCATCCACCAACAAGGCACCGACACCAATATCGAAAAAGTCGATAAAAGCACTACCGATATTGATCGAGAACATGAACATCAGATACATAACCACAAAAAAGAACGGCACACCGATCCATTTGTTGAGAATGATCCGATCCGCTTTCTCGGTGAAACTGTGGCTCAGCTTTCCTTCGCTGCGGCGTACCCGCTTACACTGCTCATGTAAAAAGGTGTATTTGGTATCGGCAACGTGGAGATCGATATCAAGTTCCGTCGCCAACTGAGCCGCTTGAATCCGCTCACGCTCCGGCTGGGGGAGAGGATTAATCACTAACCGGTCGTTTTCCAGCGCGCGCACCGCCAGTGCTCTGGCAGCAACAGTCTGCTCTTCAAACAGTGGGGCAACCTGTGCGATAGCACGCTCAAACGTCTCAGCGTAATTCAGCGTCAGCTCTTTGAGGGCCACTCCCTGCACCAGAGTTTTATGCAGTTTCTCTTTAAACCGCAACACCTGCCCCTTGTTGTTGGCAGACAAAGAGAACACCGGACAGCCCAGAACTTTCTCCAGCGCTTTAATATCAATGACCTGTCGCTCACGCTTCAGCGCATCCATCTTATTCAGTACCACCACCATCGGGCGGCCCAACTCACGAAGCTGAAGTGTCATGTATAAACTGCGCTCGAGGCAGGTCGCGTCCACCACATTGATGATCAGATCTGCCGGATGGGTCAATACCGCACGTGAGGCAATCGACTCATCAATGCTGTTACCATCATTGCCACTGTCGAGCGCGTAAATACCTGGCAAGTCAGTTAACAAAAAATCATCACCAGAATGGCTATAGCGTCCGGTTTTCTTTTCGACAGTCACACCCGCCCAGTTACCGACTTGCTGCTTTGCGCCAGTCAGACCATTGAACAGAGTGGTTTTACCGCTATTAGGGTTACCGACGGTCAAAATCTGGTATTGCATATCAGCTCTCCACCTCAATCGCATTCGCTATTTTTTCACGCACAGCCAAAGAGACACCCCGCACTTCAACCTGCAACGGGTCACCCATCGGTGCACGGCGCACCAGTTTAACGTCAGTGTTGGGCAACAGGCCCATCACCATGAGTTTCTTGCGAATCTCGCCAGACAACTGGTCCAGAGCCACAATCGTGGCACTCTCACCTTGTTTTAATTCAGACAATTTCATGGGTTAGCTCAAGTGGTAATGAGAAATATTTTTATTCATGCTATCAAAAATACACGTGGATAACCTTAGTGTTATTGCGTGAAATCAAAGTTTCCGGATTTGCTCCGTCACTTGCGTAAATATCGCGCCCGTCAAAAACGTTAATCTCGCCTAAAACAGATCACAGAAGGCTAAGTCAACGAAATGTAATAAAACCGAGAATCAAAATAAAGCCATAAAAATCAGCATCTTAATTTGCTTTAGTATCTTGTCGGATTTCTCATGTAATGATGTCGTTAATTTTATAAGTAAAAAAAGTTGGTGGCGATATAGTAAATCTCGTTGGGAGGCGCTGACCTCTCAGACACAAATTCCAGAGGTGGTATGTGCAAACATGCCACTCCGGCAGCAAGCGAAGGTGTCATTGGCACCCGTGGTATAGTCCCCCCGGCTATACCACGACATTTTTTTCTTCTCTTTCCTCCACCATCTCTTTTCGCTCCTCCGACACACTTTTAGCCACGGTTTTACCTCGACAGTCAGTACGCCCGATCTGCAGAAAATACGGTTATCCTTGAACGCATACAAAGTAACGAACCAGTATCGGCTGGCTTGATTTAATCGTCGGATGAAAGGGGTTCGCTGTGCGTTTCAACGAACTGTGTGGGAGACACACCAAAGTACGTTCTGAAACGTTGACTGAAATATGAGGGGTCATTGAAGCCACAGTCAAACGCGACCTCAGAGACTTTGTGACCGGACAGTAATTGGCGGCAGGCGTGTTCCAGGCGGAATTCTGTCAGGTATTCTTTAAACGTTCTGCCCGTGGCTTGTTTGAAACGTCGCTGGAAACTTCGTTCTGATGTGTATAAACAATTTGCAATCACCGTCGTCCCGAAATCGGGGTCACGAAAGTAGCGTTCAATTAGACACGTCACATTATCCAGCCACTCCTGCTGACAGAGACCGGAACGAGTGGCCGTTTCACACTGGGTGGATTTGTGCATTTGATCGCGCGCGAGCTCGAGATCCACGGCCAGTGACCAGCTGAATTCGAGAAAGTTGCGCTCTTCCGAGCTAAAACAATGCAAGCAGCCGCCGCTGCGATCCACCAGACTGGGTAAATTGAGAACATTGAGATCTTTTTCGTCACCAATATAACGACGCTGAAGATCGGGTAAACGCTGACCGTAGTCGATCACTCTCAGTAGCACTTCAACGGCGGTTTGCTCCAGACTCAATACCACCGTTTGATGGCGGTAACCACGGCGCAACAAACTGGCAAATAAGGTATTGAATACCATGTCCAAATTGTCCTCGGTGATTTGAATCCGACTGGTTCTGGCCGCTGCGTTTTCTGTACGCAGTTCTACTTGGATCCCCGCTTTATCGAACTCCTCCTGCCAGCCTTGCAGTACCGTATCCAATAGCGGATACAAAACCACAACGCCTTGATGCCCTTCTTTCTGATCCAAGCACGCAAACTCTTGGCGTATCCGGCGCTGCAACGTCGTTTTCAGCCCCTGTGGTTCCCCACTCTGCAGCAGCGCTTCACTGGCAGACACCAACCTGGCTTCGAGCTCTTTGTTTTTTTGCGTCTGCAACATTTTGCGAATCTGCAGTTGTTTACGCAGTTGTTGGTTGTTGGTCAGCAGAATGCGACTCTGATGACGCAGTTGATCTGTTTTCAACGCCACCTGCGCTTTTAATTGTTTATTGGCTCGCATCATCAAACGGGAACGCCACCAAATCAGGGTGCTCAGCAACAAGAGTACGACAACCATCCCTGCCAGCTTGGCCCACCAGGTTAAATACCAGGGTTCATTGACAATAAATTGCAATGCATTCTCCGCCGACACGCGATCATGCGGTAGCCGGCTGCGCACTGTGATGGTGTACGTGCCGGGCATCAGATGGTCTAGCGTCAGCTGAGACCCTTGCAGTGCATGCCAACCTTCTTGATTGATCTGATACTCCACCTGTCGGCTGTTGCTTTGTGGCATGGTTCCGAATAAAAAACTCACCGAATCACCGTATCTCACTGGGACAAGATGAGGCGGATGACCACCGGTGGCCAGGGTTTGATTGTCGATGCTGACCCGTGAAAACAGCACTTTGCCACTCGGAATATCTTGGTCCAACAGCTGTGAAGAACGCGCCCGAATCAGGCCGTATTTAGAGCCGAAAATCAAAGCTGGCGCCAAAGAATTATCTAACGCACATTGCCGTGAAACAAACTCGTTCATGATTAAACCAAAGGGGGCACTGAAGTGCTTCTTCAACTGCTGCTGTGAGTTATAGAGTGATAAACCCGCCGACGAAGTCAGCCACATGTAGGGCCCCTGTGCGACCAGACAACGCGGCCCGATATTCAGATCAACCAGAGACACAGGCGTCAGGCTTTCTGTGTCTGGTGATAAGCGAAACACACCATAGGTCCCGGCAACCCACACACCGTCCTGGTAGTCAGTTTCAATATCGATGACCTGTCCGTAGCGTTCGCTGTCCTTTACAAATTGAATGTTTCCCCTGCGAAGGCGATAGATTCCGTGATCGGTGCCAATCACTATCCCCTGGGTCAGCGTCGCTAACAAGTCCGTCACCTGCGCGGGCAGATACGCCTCGATCAGCCATTGCCGGCCATACTCCTTAAGATGTTGCCGTGACACATCGTAAGACCACAGGTCATTGTCACTGACTCCCCATAATGTTTTCTGTTCATCCAGTTCCAGTTGTTGGACGGCCTTGCCTTTGAGCGCTGGCGGTAGCGCATTCTGGAGAACCTGACCTGTGAGTTTATTGATACAAACCAGACCATGGGGGGTAGCCAGAATGAGTTGTGAGTCCAGCTCGACCAAGTCATTAACCTGACCGCTGTAGAGCTGAATTCGCTGAGGCACTTTGTCGCTGATCAGGCGATCAACACCGAGGTTGGTGATCAGCCAGAAGTCGTCGTTATCGCGCTGTGGCACGATCGCTTGCAAGCTGCCACCCTCCCGACCATTACTGGTAGAACTGTCGGCGTAGCGTTCAAAATTGCGGGCGAACAACGAAATGTAATGCACACCACGGTTGGTTCCTATCCAGATACCACCGGTGTGATCATTGACCAAGGCATACACTTTGTTACCGGATAACGTGTATTCATCTCGCCCGACGCCAGTATATTTTCGGGTTTTCTGTTGGGCTATCGAGTAGACAAACAGGCCATTCTCGGTGCCGATCCAGTATTCATCGGCGCTCTCTGTGATGGCCAGAACATGCGTATCACCAATCCAGCGCTCTTCTTGCTGCGGATCATCAATGTTGATGATCACCGCCCCCTTCAACGTACCAATTAACAGCTGATTGCGTTGCTCAGAAAAGTAGATCGTTTCGATGTGTTGCTTGCCTGAGCTGACCACATGCGTAAACTGCTCCCCCTCCGAAAGATACACGCCGGAATTGGTCGCCAAAACCCATTTGCTGCGCACCAATCTGGCATCATTGATTTGAATGCGGCTCGACTGGTTATGCTGATAAAGCGGCATCAGTGAATAACTACGTAGCTCTTCGCTTTGCATGTCATAGGTGTAGAAGTGACGGTCATCGCTAACCCAGAGAAACCCGCCAGATGCACCTATCTTTCTGATCACATTACCTGGTGTTAGGCTGAATACGCCTTTGCGTTCCTGATTGGGAAATGTCTTGAAGACTTCGTTGTCGGCAAACGTCCAGAATGCCCCCGCCGAAAACACTAACTGCTTGGCTTGATAATCGAGCACTGACCCACTGCGCGGTAGCAAATGTTCACCGTCAAAAAAACGAACCTGACCGTGCACATCGTGAATCCACAAGCCCCCTTCCTGACCCGGAAACAAGTGTTTCGCCGCGATCCCTTTTCCCTCCGCATGAGTTGGCAGCGGATAAAAAACAGATGTCGAAGTGTCTTGCGCTCTCACGCCATGGCTCAGTACTACGGACAGAACCAAGAGTATCAGCCTAAACACGGTGGTGGGTTTCCTGCAGCAAAGTCTTAATGGCCTGACAATCCCCCGCATGAATGTCGGGGGAAGTTATTTCGTAATATTAATTATCTAATTTTATATCAATAACAAGGCATTAAAAGGTCGCAAACCGGAGAATAGCTGGTTTTCTAGCTGAGATCACAGCCAAGTGGCGCAAAGATCAACAAACAGGCCGCGTCAAAACGCGGCCTGAGTTCAATTAATGAGTGAGACAGGAGCTGAAACTGTCGGCAATGCTGCGCAAGAAGGTAAAATAACTGCCTGGCTGCACGGTAATCTGTGTTCCTAAAGGATCCAGTTCTCCCACTTTTACCTCACTGCCACGTGTTACCGACTCGATCACTGCTGGTGTAAACTGAGGTTCGGCAAATACACACTGTGCCTGCCCGGACGCCAATGCGGTCCGGATCTGGATTAACGTTTTCGCACCGGGCTTACGATCCGGGCTGACAGTGAAGTAACCCAGCTGCTTGAGCGCATAATCTTGTTCAAAGTAACCGTACGCATCATGAAAAACATAATAGCCGCTTTTGGACACGGGCTTGAGCTGAGCAGCCAATTCGTGATTCAACTGCATTAGCTGCTGGTTAAACGCCGCCAGATTACTTTGATACTGAGTCTGATGCTCCGGATCGATTTCGACCAGTTTTTGTACGATTGCAGCCGCAATTTGCTGTGTAGGCTTGATACCCAGCCAGAAATGCGGATCATGCGTACCATGATCATGACCATCGTCGTGATGATGTTCACCGAACTCCCTCAGTTGTAGCTCCGGCAGGTGACTAAGTGTCAGCACCTGAGCACTAGGTTTGGCCGCGACGACTTTCTCCATAAAAGGCTCCAGTTCATGCCCGAACCAAATCACGAGATCGGCGCTATGCACCCGCTTCACATCGGAAGGACGTAGTGCGTAATCATGAGGAGACGCATTAGAGCTAAGTAAAACATCCGGCTGGCTTACACCTTGGGTCAGTTCTGTCGTGATCATTTGAATGGGTTTAATACTGGTCAGAATCGTGCTTGCCTTGGCACCGACCGACGCTATGCTTAACAGCAAAAACAGAGTAAAACGAGTCATAACTTATTGATATTTGCTTGTGGCTTGAAATGAGATTAAATGTTACATTATAACATTACCAAAATGCAATGAGTTCCATCCATGTCCGCATTAATTGAACTGCGCAATATCTGCGTAGAATTTGGACCGAGAAAAGTCCTCGACAACGTCAGCCTGAGGCTGGAAAAAGGCAAAATCACCACATTGATTGGTCCCAACGGTGCGGGTAAGTCGACTTTAGTCAAAGTATTGCTTGGCTTACAGAAAAGTTATACCGGTCAGATCATCAAATCACGCGGCGTAAAAATCGGCTATGTGCCGCAGAAACTGAAGCTGAATGACTCACTTCCGCTTAACGTTAGACGCTTTTTGCAGTTGGCCGGGCGTTACAGCTCACAAGAGCAGTTGGATGCGCTCAAATTAGTCGGGGCCGAACACCTGATCGACAGCGACATGCACCATTTGTCCGGCGGAGAAAATCAACGCGTACTGCTCGCCCGGGCGCTGTTGCAAAGACCTGAACTGTTGGTATTGGATGAACCTGCGCAAGGTGTGGACGTACAAGGGCAAATCGATTTGTATGACCTGATCGATACCATACGCCACCGCTTTGGCTGCAGCGTGTTTATGGTTTCGCACGATTTACACCTGGTGATGGCCAAGACCGATGATGTGATCTGCCTGCAGCACCATATTTGTTGCTCGGGGACACCGGCAGCCATTACCCGGCATCCGAACTATATTGCCCTGTTTGGCGAAGCACGACAGGAAGCGCTGGCGTTGTACCACCACCAGCACGAACATCATCATCACGATCTGGCTGGTCAACCCGTTACAGGCGAAGGCGACAGCTGTTCTCACCACTCTCACGGGCATCATCACCATGATTGAATTTCTGCTTCCGTCGATTCTTGCCGGCCTTGGCATTGCACTCATCGCAGGCCCTCTGGGATCTTTCGTTGTCTGGCGCAAGATGGCCTACTTTGGCGATACCCTAGCGCATGCCTCATTGATGGGGTTAGCGCTCGGCTTCCTGCTCAATGTTAATCTCTATCTGGCTCTGCTGGTATGTTGTATGGCACTGGCGGTTTTACTGGTCACGCTGCAAAAACAGCAGTTGGTCGCCACCGACACACTTCTCGGTATTCTCGCACACAGTTCGCTGTCGTTTGGTCTGGTGGCGGTCAGCTTCCTGGATAACGTTCGGGTTGATCTGATGAGTTACCTGTTCGGCGATTTACTGGCCGTCTCACCCCAAGATCTGATGTTCATTTATGCTGGTGTGATTGCAGTGTCTGTCGTTTTATTGCTGTTCTGGCGTCCCTTACTATCGACCACCGTCAATGAGGAGCTGGCTGCGGTAGAGGGCCATAATGTTGACCTGATGAGACTGGTGTTAATGCTGCTGGTTGGCATGGTGATCGCCGTAGGGATGAAATTCGTTGGTGCTCTGATCATGACCTCGTTGTTGATCATTCCGGCCGCGACGGCGCGACGTTTTGCCCGCACACCAGAACAGATGGCGGCACTGGCTTCTTTGCTCGGCGCCATCGCGGTATTGGGTGGCCTGAGCCTGTCCTGGCATTTTGATACGCCAGCCGGCCCTTCAGTGGTGTTAAGTGCCACCGCTATGTTTTTACTCGCACAAGGTATCAAGGTTCGCCAATAAGGCACAAAAAAGGCTTCCATCAGGAAGCCTTTTCTTCTTGCTCAGTTCGCGCTTCAGGCGCCTTCGTTATGCAGCTCAAGATTCGCCAGATCCTGCTGTATTTCACGTTGCAGTTTGGCATCATCGTTACGCAATGACTCAAGAAACTCCAGGTATTTCTGATCGATATCTCCGGTGACATATTCACCATTGAACACTGACGTTTCAAATTTGGTGATATCGGTATTGCCCAAACCAACCGCCGCAATCAGATCATCAAGTGTCTGGTAGATAAGTTCATCAGCACCAATCTGCTTGCAGATTGCGTCGTTGTCACGACCATGAGCAATCAGCTCATTCGCGCTTGGCATATCGATACCGTACACGTTGGGGAAACGAATTTCCGGAGCCGCCGACACCATAAAGACTTTTCTCGCCCCTGAATCACGCGCCATTTCAATGATCTGCTCGGATGTTGTACCGCGAACAATCGAGTCATCCACCAACAACACATTCTTGTCCTTAAATTCCGAGCGAATGGCATTGAGTTTACGGCGTACCGACTTCTTACGCTGCTGCTGACCTGGCATGATGAACGTGCGTCCAACATAACGGTTTTTCACAAAGCCCTGACGATACGGTTTATCGATCGCTTGTGCGATTTGCAGCGCGATATCACACGAGGTTTCCGGAATTGGGATCACCACATCGATGTCCAGATGGGCGTACTCATCACGAATCCGCTCACCCAGCTTTTTACCCATTTCAACCCGGGCGCTGTAAACCGAAATTTTATCGATAAACGAATCCGGGCGCGCAAAGTAGACAAACTCAAAAATACATGGGTTCAATGCTGGGTTGTCAGCACATTGCTTGGTGTGCAGCTCGCCGTCGAAAGTCGCATAGATCGCTTCACCTGGGGCAACATCACGAACAAAATCAAAAC
Source organism: Vibrio sp. V38_P2S17PM301 (assembly GCF_009904845.1). Classification (NCBI taxonomy): domain Bacteria; kingdom Pseudomonadati; phylum Pseudomonadota; class Gammaproteobacteria; order Vibrionales; family Vibrionaceae; genus Vibrio; species Vibrio sp. V38_P2S17PM301. Next base: position 239,950 of record NZ_WXWO01000001.1, read on the forward strand.
CGACCGCATCCAGTGCCACCGATTCTGACGCCACCATGTATTCGGTATGTCCGCCCACGACACGTTTACCCAAACACAGTGGACGAATGCCATTCGGATCACGAAATGCAATCAAACCGTGTCCAATGATCATGGCCGCCACTGCGTACGCCCCGCGGATGGTGCGATGGACATTCGTTACAGCACGGAACACATCATCTGTGGTCACATTGCCTTTAACGGTGTCAATCTCATGCGCCAGCACATTAAGCAGCACTTCAGAATCCGATGTGGTGTTGATGTGACGGCGGTCTTTGGCGAACAGTTTATCGCGAACTTCATTGGCGTTGGTGAGGTTACCGTTGTGAGCGAGGGAGATGCCGAAAGGAGAGTTGACGTAGAATGGTTGAGCTTCTGAGGCGCTTGAGCTGCCTGCGGTCGGGTAGCGCACATGACCAATCCCTACATCGCCCTGCAGGCGTTGCATGTGTCTGGCTTCAAACACATCCTTCACCAATCCGTTTGCTTTTCGCAGACGAAAACGATTGCTTTCTATGGTACAAATACCAGCGGCATCTTGGCCACGATGCTGTAAGACCGTTAAAGCGTCATAGATAGACTGGTTTACAGGCGAAGTGCCCACGATTCCAACAATACCACACATGTCCTAACCCTCGATTTGCGACAATGGCTGGCGCTATTTAGCGCCAGATAAAAAACTCGATGTTGCTTGCAAGTGCTCGAAGAACGGCGCAATGATACGGCTGAACTCAGGTACCAACTGCGAATCCTTCCACCACTGTGAATCCGGGAATGCAGTAAACGCATCCATAAAAAACAGCGCTGCCGAGACAATCAGTATGCCGCGCAGAGCACCGAATACGATGCCCAAAATACGGTCAGTGCCCGACAAACCGGTCTTCTGTACCAGCTGAGCGATGACGTAATTGACGATCGCTCCGACAATCAATGTTGCAATAAACAACGCTGCAATCGCGGTGCCGTTACGAAACATCTCATCCTGAATATTAGTAAAATAAACAGCGAGCTTCTGGTAATACTGACTGGCGATAAAAAAAGCGCCAAACCAGATAACTAACGACAATGCTTCTTTGGCAAAGCCACGGACTAAACTGATCAATGCCGACAGGCCGATCACACTTAAAATGACAATATCTAACCAATTCATGAGTTCTTCATCTTAAGTTGGCGCGCATTTTAACAGAAAAAATGCTGACGCAAACGTTTTCTTATGGATTTAATGGTTTAAATTTGAGCAATTGACCTTTTGAGCCAGTAATTTTTTCTAACTCTATGATCTGACGCTCCAGTTTACTTTTTGACACGTCAGGACCAATAATGACCCGGGTAAAATTGTTTTCGTGTCGGGTGTGAGCCTGATAACCGCGTTTCTGCAGATCTTTAACCAGCACTTCTGCATTTTCAGCATTTTTCAACGCCATGAGCTGAATGATCCAGGCACTGTCGTCATACTCATTCTGCTCCGGCACGTTGCGCGCGGTCACTTCGACCGTTTCTCGCACTGGTGGCTGCTCAACAACGGTTTTCGGCTGGGATGGGGTTTCCTGTGATTCGACCGGCGCCTCTTCCTGTGCGACTTCCACAGGTGACTCGGGCAACGCAACCTTGTCTTCAACCGGATCCAGGACCTCAAAGGTTTCCGCTTCACTGTCCAATTCCGGCTTAATCGGAATGCTGGCAATGTCTTCTTTATAGTGGGTTTTCTTGCCGTCCAGAACATCCGGTAACACGATAACGCCGATGGCGACCAGAACAATGGTCCCCACCAAGCGACTTTGGAACTTACTAGCCATTTATTCTCCTTTCTGCTGCCAGTGCTCTAGTACTTCACCAACAGTGTGGAATGAACCGACCACAATTATTGCTTCGTCGTCCGCAGCCTGTGTCAACGCGGCTTCAAATGCCGCGACCGGGTTGGCGTATTTCCCCTGATATTCAGCCAAATGAGCACACAGCTCCTCGGCCGCTGCCGCACGTGGTCCGCTCAGAGACGCCGGATACCATTTCGCCGCGATTGGTGCCAATGCATTGAGCGTAGCCGGAATATCTTTATCGTGCAGCATCGCCACCACCACATGGATACTTTTCTCTGCCAAACGACGATTAACCTGTTCAGCCAGGTATTCGGCAGAGTGCGGATTGTGGGCCACATCCAGTAAGATAAGTGGTTGTTCATTGATGACCTGCATGCGCCCCGGCAGCCTTGCATTCCGTAATCCGTTGACGATATTCACATCACTGATATCAAGCTCCGCACTACCCAGCGCCATCAACGCTGTCGCCGCATTTGGCAACGGTAGATCAGGGACCGGCAGATCCGTCATTTCAAAGCAGCCACTGTGCCAGCGCCACGTACTGTCTGATTCTAGGGTGAAGTCGTACTGAATACCGACCTGGAAAAGCTCTGCTCCGATATCATCGGCGTGAGCTGCCACCGTCGCAGGGGCTTTGGGCTGACCACAGATAGCTGGTCGGCCGGAGCGGAAAATGCCGGCTTTCTCGTAACCGATGACGTTGATGTCATCCCCAAGCCAGTCAACATGGTCAACCGCCAAACTGGTGATCACCGACACATCGTGCTCGACGACATTGGTGGCATCCAAACGTCCCCCTAGCCCGACTTCTAGCAGAACCACATCCACCTTGTATTGTTCAAACAGTCGCAACGCGGCTAACGTGCCAAATTCAAAGAAACTCAGGCTGATATCACCACGTAGTGCTTCGATAAACGCAAAAGCCTGGCAATGCTGCTCGTCAGGCAGATCGGCACCGTTCACGCGCACGCGCTCGTTATAACGAATCAGATGGGGAGAGCTGTACACACCAACAGAATACCCGGCATCGAGCAAGATGGCTTCCATCAGCGCACAGGTGGAACCTTTGCCGTTTGTACCGGCAACAGTGATCACGGTAGGTGCAGGTTTAGTCAGGTTAGCGGTTTGAGCGACGGCTTGAACCCGGTCTAAACCGAGGTCGATCGCAGAAGTGTGAATGTGGGTTAAATAATCAAGCCACACCGACAATGGCGATGTGGCTTGTGGAACAGGGTTGTGACTCATCTAACTTTATAACCTTTAAATTCAGGTCGGTACGTTAGCGTCTACTTTACCCTTTTTCGTCTGCTTCTGGTACAGTGTAAGGCTCTTCATTTGGAGAATCGTTCACAGAAACGACCAGTGGAGAGCTTTGGTTCGTCAGTTTCGCAACCAGACCACCTACACGCTGACGCATTTCACGACGGTCAACGATCATATCGATCGCACCGTGCTCCAGCAGAAACTCACTGCGCTGGAAACCCTGAGGCAGATCTTCACGTACCGTTTGTTCGATAACGCGACGGCCAGCAAAACCAATCAATGCTTTCGGCTCACCGATGTTGATGTCACCCAGCATCGCCAAACTCGCAGATACCCCACCCATCGTCGGATCAGTCATGACCGAGATAAACGGCAGGCCTTTTTCCGTCAGACGCTCAAGCGCCGCACTGGTTTTCGCCATCTGCATCAGTGACATCAAAGCTTCTTGCATACGAGCACCGCCACTGGCTGAGAAACAAATCAGCGCCGTGTTGTTTTCCATCGCAGCTTCTACGGCACGCACAAAACGCGCACCCACTACAGAGCCCATGGAACCGCCCATGAAAGAAAACTCAAACGCACACGCTACAACAGGCATGCCCAGCAGTTCACCTTGCATGACCACCAATGCGTCTTTCTCACCGCTGCTCTTTTGTGCCGCGGAGATACGATCTTTATAACGCTTGGAGTCTTTGAACTTCAGCTTGTCCTGTGGCTCAAGCTCATCCGCCAGTTCCACGCGGTTGTTTTCGTCCAGGAATGTTTCCAGACGACGACGTGCTTTCATCCGCATGTGGTGACCACATTTCGGGCACACTTCCAGGTTGCGTTCCAACTCTGCGTGGTAAAGCACCTGTTCACATGAGGTACATTTAGTCCAAACCCCTTCCGGGATGGACGCTTTACGTGAACTTACAATGTTGCTCTTTTCTAAAATCTTTTCAAGCCAACTCATGGAAGACCTTTTCTCTTTACTCTCCCGCCTAATTGCGAAAGATACATATTCGAATTTACGCGTGGAGGATTAAAGCATATAAAACGCAAACTGTAGACAAAAAACTGGTTGTACCTATTTCCTGAATACCGCCTCACAAGACGACTGCTAATACTTTAAACAACTCCTATTTGAACAAGTTACCAGCAATTAGTTCAATTGATCGGGTAAAAATAGCGGTCCGATCGGCGCTCTGGGTAACTGGAACTCTTCAGGATAATCGACGTCCACCAGGTAGAGTCCTTCCGCTTTAGCGGTGGCTCCCGCCAGTTTACGATCCTTAGCATCCAGCAGCCACTTGATCCACTCCGGCGCCTGCTCGCCACGACCGACACAAATCAGACTGCCGGTAATGTTACGTACCATATGGTGAACGAACGCATTGGCTTTAATATCAATGATAACGTAATGACCTTGCCGCGTTACATCCAGATGCATTATGTTACGCCATGGACTGCGTGACTGGCAATGCACAGCACGGAAAGACGTGAAGTCATTCTCGCCAAGCAAGAACTGTCCGGCACGGTGCATTTTTTCCACGTCCAGTTCACCGTGATAATGACTCACTCCCGAAGAGAGAATCCCAGGTCTCAGTGCATGGTTATAGATAATATAGCGGTAACGACGGGCCGTCGCCGCGAAACGAGCATGAAATTCATCCGGTACTTCTTTCGCCCAGCGCACAGCTATATCACCGGGTAAATTGGCATTCGCTCCCATCGTCCAGGCCACCATCTTACGGCTTGCTGTGGTATCGAAATGAACCACTTGCCCAGTGCCGTGAACGCCCGCATCAGTCCGACCCGCACACTGAACCTCTACCGGATGGTTAGCGACGACACTCAAAGCCTTTTCCAGCGATTGCTGAACACTTTTCACTTCTCGCTGACGCTGCCAACCAAAGTAATGAGTGCCATCGTACTCAATACCTAATGCAATTCTCATTTCACCGTTCTCTCTGAAAATGGGGCGGGAAGTATAACGAATTTCAGGGCCGGATCAAAAGAGGGGACCATGTCCCCTCTTGATTGATTTATTGCGTATTAATCACATCAATTAAATGTTTGGCTTCACGGCGAATATCATCACTGCCGTCAACAATGGCCTCTTCCAACAGTTTTTTCGCTCCGGAGGCATCATTCATTTCCATGTAGATCTTAGCTAAATCCAGCTTTCCTGCCGCTTCTGCGTTGGCATCAACGTCATCGTCACCGATATCACCAATCACGTCCGGAAACTCGTTCAAACCCACATCCAGTTTCAGCTCTTCTTCATCAAGCGCCAACTGATCCTGTCCCATGTCCATTTCCGCCATCAACTCATCAATGGTTTTGTACTGGCTGCTTTTCGGGTCAAAGTCGATCAGTTGCTCCTGATTGGCCCAGTTTTCATCCTGAACCTGAGGTTGCGCGGTTTGTGTATTCCAGATGCCCTGCTCGTCTTCAGGGATCTCATCCGGGATTTGCGCCTGCTGTTCAGGAGAAAGGCTGAATCCATTCCAATCCTCACCACCGGCTTCCAGCATGGCATCAATGTCCATCCCCGCACTGTCGGTCAACGCGGCATCAATTGGCTGCTCAAAGTTGAACTCCGGTGTGTCGCTTTCAGCCAGCAACTCGTTCAGGGTTTGTTCCTGGTCCGCCGAGGGTGTCTGAGATTGCGCGTCCACACCAGATTGAAACGCCGCAAATAAAGCATCCTGCTCGTCAGCCGCTGGCTCCGGGGAGATCGGCTGATCTTCGGAAACATCCGCCAACGCCTGATCTTCATCATACTCTGGCAGGTCGTTCAGATCGTATTCTGCCGGTTCACTGCTATCGTTCGGCTCTGCAGGTGCAGCGCTTTCAACGTCATCGCTATCCGCCAGTGCGCTGGTTTCATCGTATTCCGGCAGTTCCTCGTCGCTCAGTTCAATCGGCTCAGGCGCAGTGTCAGTGGCTGACGCCTCAGGTTCAATTGCAGCTGGCGTTTCATCGAACAACCAATCGTCGTCTTGCGGAACCCCGAATTCGTTTGGAATGGCCTCAGGCATCGGAGGTGCAGACGCCTCAGATACAGATGGCTCCATTTGCTCTGGCGCACTAACTTCTGGTTCTGGTTCTGGTTCTGGTTCTGGTTCTGGTTCTGGTTCTGGTTCTGGTTCTGGTTCTGGTTCTGGTTCTGGTAGAGTATGTTCCTCATCCGTCTCATCGCTGACAGACATTTCGCTCTCTACCGCACTGTCCGCTTGTGGCGTACCTTCAATTTGCGGTTCAAACTCAAAATCGTCATCCAGCGGCGCCGAATCCTGTGCCTCTTCATCCGCGCTAAACCACTCTTCGTGATCGGCTTCAATCACCTGCTCTGGTTCAATTTGTTCAGGTTGTTCGAATGTCCCTTCTGTGGCCGCGCTCTGTGCAGACTCCACATCCGCAATCGCATCGTTGAGCCAGTCGTCCGTCGCGTCTTTCGCATCTTCCGTAGCCTGAGACGTCACCTCTTCGCCAACATCCTGCGTCTTATCGTCCGTTGTCTCAAGTGCATCGGATTCTTCCTCCAGCACTTGGTTCAGCGGCAGTTCAGATTCGCCGTCAGAGACCCCGTGTGCATCCGATTCATCCAGTGACGGCAATACGTCATCAGCGAAACGGGCCATGTCGTCAGCCACCGGGATTTCTGAATCTGCTGGCTCATCCAACAGTGGATCGGTTTGCGGCGCAGTTTCGTCCAGATCATGGATGAACTCGTCGCGATCAAAATCGAGGGGCGTTTCTCGCTCTTCAGCAATCGGATCCGTTACCTGCTCAGGCTCGATCGGTTGTATTTCGACGGCTTCGGCTTCGGCTTCGGCTTCGGCTTCGGCTTCGGCTTCGGCTTCGGCTTCGGCTTCGGCTTCGGCTTCGGCTTCGGCTTCGGCTTCGGCTTCGGCTTCGGCAAGCTTTTCTATTTCATTGAGTTCGTCAAGAAATTCCGTCCCATCCGGTTCAAAACTGTGGTCCTGCTCGTCCGGCGTTTCAGGCGTGGCGAGCAGTTCTTCCAGCAGGTCGGTACTGTCATCATCCAGTGACGCTGGCTGCTCATCCAGATCCAGCAACTCGTCCAACATCAGGTCTGACTGTTCAGCCAGTGCGACATCGTCCTGCTCGTCCAATAACTCATCCAACAACGTGTCGGACTCTTCGGTGCGCTCGGCTTCGTCGTCAGTCTCCGTGGTTGGCTCAGCAGTCTGATGGTCAAGCAGCTCATCAAGTAGCTCAGTACTGTCTTCACTCAGCTCAAGATCGTCATCATCAAGCATTTCATCCAGCAGAGCAGTTTCATCTTGAGACAAGGCATCCAATTGATCGAGATCGGCCTGAGACTCAGCCTTGGCAAACAGCGCATCGATCTCATCATCGGACGCCATTTCCACATCGCTAAGCTCATATTCCGGACTGTCACTGCCAGACGCGAGTAAGGCATCGATATCCAAATCGTCTGCACTGTCATCCGTGTCGGCGTCGCCAGATAGCAACTCATCCAACATCGCTTGATCCAGTTCGCCGTCTGTCGACGCGGTCTTATCACTGCCCGATAACAGATCATCCAGGTCGTCTTGAGACACCTGTTCGTCATCTGCCAGGTCAAAGTTGCTTTGGGCTTGAGATGTGTCAGTGATCACTTCATCCAGTGCACGTTCCATCTCTTCCAGACCCAGCGCCTTGTCGTCACCTTTGACACTGATGCCGTTGGAGCTGGAATCCATATCGAGCAGATCGGCATCCAGTTCACCGTCATCACCGATGCCCGCAAACGGATCATCACCGTCTTCGCCTTCAAGGTTAAAATCCAGCTCGCTGTCTTTCAGATCGGCAAAGATATCGTCACTATCCGCAGCAACTGCTTCTTCCGAGCTGTCGTCGAACAGTTGTTCTTCGTCATCATCAGCGCTGCCAAACAAATCATCGTCCAACAACAACTCATCAGTTAAATCATCGAGTTCATCTTGCTCTGACATGGCTGGAGGTGGCGTCACCGGCATCACAGGGTCAGAGACATGAGGCTGTACTTCGGTTTGCTGCGCCGGTTCTGATTTGCGACGCCCCAGCAGCATAGTCACCAACAGGGCAATCAGCAGCCCTGGGATCACCGCCAGCGCGCCGACTAACCAGGTGTTGGACATCAACTTGTCTAGCGGGCCAGGTGCCAGTTGGGCGTCTTTGGCATTACGGGCTCGCTCTTCTGCCAGCAGACGCTCAACTTCATCGCGAATTCGCGATTCATCATTGAGTTCGTTCTTCAGCACACTGACTTCAGACTGAACTTCCGCCAGCATCAGACGTAACTGGTGATTACGCTCTTCCAGAGCCGCGAGTTCACCCACAGGTTTGGCTGATGTCGTTGGCGGCGTCAGCGTTTTCGGTGCTGTTTCATCCGTTGGTACAGTGTCGGCAGACGGCTTAGCAGGCTGAGCCGTTTCAGCGGCATCACTCTTGGCTGGCGCTTCGGCTTTCACCTCAGGTTTAGTGACTGGTTGTGGTTTGACTGCAGGCTGAGCGACTTTTGGCGCAGCTTTACCCGGTGCGTCATTCAGGCGCGCTTTGTGCGCATCCATCACCCGCACAGCTTCTTGGGTCGAGACACTCGTGACCTGAGAAAGCGACGGTACCCGCAACGTGCTACCCGGAATCAACTCATGAATGTTCTGATTATCGAATGCTTTGGGGTTAAGCTGATAAATCGCCAGCAAGGTCTGTTGCACCGTAACCGTATTGGACGGTCGTAAATCTGTCGCAATTCGCCACAGAGTATCACTTTCGGTTGTGGGTCCGTAAAAACGGGAGGGTTCCTGCTCTGCCTGTTGAGAGGCACGCGTCAGTGGCTGTGAGAATTGAGGCGCGGACTGAACTTCACCGTTCGGGCCAATCAGTCGAATACCTTGTGCACTGACGTAAAATGTCTGAGTCATCGCTGCCATTGCCAAAGGCAAGAGCAGACGCTTGAAAAATGGACGCATAATAAGCTCAGCTGTGTGCTTTTATCGTAGGTTTACATGATCTGTTAAATATATCGGATATCTAGGGCAAAACTACAGGAAACAAGGCAAAAAATGTGTTGCGGCAGCAATAATCGCAGTAAGCTCACACTAAATTTCCCCCGCTCTGCTTGTCTGGCGCTACCGGGCGTATAAAAAAGCCCCACTCGCGTGAGGCTTTAACAGATTCATCAATAGCTATCAGTAATAATCACGAATCAAAACTTCGGCAATTTGTACTGCGTTGGTGGCGGCACCTTTGCGTACATTGTCCGCAACCACCCATAGATTCACGCCACTGTGGTGACTGATGTCATTACGGATACGGCCGACCATCACATGGTCCTTGCCGCCCGCATCGCGCACCTGAGTCGGGAAGTCTTCACCGTGGAAAACCTCAACGCCCTCAGTTTGTTCAAGCAGGTTAATCACTTCTTGAGCATCAATTGGTGCGCGGGTTTCAATGTGGACGGCTTCGGCATGACCGTAAAATACCGGTACCCGTACGCAGGTCGGATTCACCATGATCGACGGATCGTTGAAAATTTTCTGTGTTTCCCACACCATTTTCATCTCTTCTTTGGTGTAGCCGTTGTCCATGAACTTATCGATCTGTGGAATACAGTTAAACGCAATCTGTTGGCTGAACTGCTCAGGTTCAGCCGGGCGACCGTTCAGCAGTTTCGCGGTTTGGCCCGCCAACTCGTCGATGCCCGCTTTGCCGGCACCCGCCACGGACTGATAGGTTGAAACATTAATACGTTCAATCCCCACTGCATCGTGGATCGGCTTCAACGCCACCAGCATCTGGATGGTGGAACAATTCGGGTTGGCAATGATATTGCGGTTACGAAACTCAGCGATCGCTTCCGGGTTCACCTCTGGTACCACCAGCGGGACATCATAGTCATAACGGAAATGCGATGTATTGTCGATGACCACCACTCCAGCTTCAGCAGCGATTGGCGCCCACTTCTCCGACAGTTCCCCACCGGCAGAAAACAGACCGATATGAGCCTGTGTCCAGTCGAAGGTTTCAACGTTCTGTACTTTGACCGTTTTGCCGTTGAAGCGGTAGGTCTTACCTTCACTGCGTTCGCTGGCCAGCAGGTACAATTCACCGACCGGGAAATCACGCTCCTGAAGAACTTCAATGATGGTTTCACCGACAGCGCCTGTTGCGCCAAGTACGGCAACGTTAAATTGTTGGCTCATTTACTTACCTCAATTTGAAAACCAAGTTTAGCCAGCGGCGTTAAATTACATGCATCGTCGCCGGCTAAAGTGACGGCGCTGTACTCTCGTCGATCCCAGTATTGTTTGCGCATCTTGTCAAACGCACCCAACTGATGAATCTCACGACGGAACAACGCATCGTCTTTGCGCACATCATAAATGATTTGTGTCAGGTTGTGCAGGGTTGCTTCGTCCCAGGCGCGATCCAGACTGACCAGTGGAACTGGCGCCACTGGCAACAGCTCGCTGGCCTGTGCCCGGCGCTCGTCACCGAGAAATTCACAGAAGCTATTGAAAATCATGGTCGTACCGCGAGCCTTGCCTTCCAGGCCATACCCGGCGACATGGGGGGTCGCAAACGCCAGCAACGGCAGGAGCTCCATATCCACTTTCGGTTCAAACTCGAACACGTCCAATGCGGCAGTAAAACCATCACCGGCCATCAGGCGGGCTTTGAGCGCGCTGTTGTCCACCACCGGCCCACGAGCCGCGTTGATCAGAATCTGGTTACTGCGTAAATTACTCAGTACCCCTTCGTCAATCAGATGGTGTGTGGGATGTGCGCCGTCGCGGGTGATCGGAGTGTGTAGTGTAATGATATCCGCTTGCTCAAGCAGATCGGCCAAAGGCGTAAAATCTCGCGCATCACCGGCTGCTTGCTTGGGAGGATCGTTAAGCAGTACTTTCATCCCCAGTCCGGACAAACACTGAGCCAGATAGCTGCCCACCTGTCCGGCGCCGATGATACCCACGGTTTTATCAAACACCGAGAAGCCCTGTTGCTGCGCAAGCACCATCATCACGCTGAATGCATACTCTGCGACGCCGACTTTATTGCAGCCCGGTGCGGCAGTGAAGACAATGCCCTTTTGATCCAGCAACGCCTGATCAACATGATCCATGCCTGCGGTCGCGGTGCCGACAAACTTGAGTTTGTTGGCCTTAGTCAGAAGTGACTCGTCAACCTGAGTAACAGAGCGAATCATCAACGCATCAATATCAACCAGGTCATCGGCTGTTAACGTACGTCCCGGTTTGAGGATCACCTCGCCCAACTGACTGAACAGTTGCTGAGCATAAGGCATATTTTCGTCGATTAGGATTTTCATAGCGGAGTCTGAGTTGGGAAAAGGGGTAGAACAGGATTGTGCAGAAAAGCCGGCACAGTGTCGAGTCCCGTTTCTCTGTTAAGTATAGAAAAATACCCGGCTCCTTACGGCAGCCGGGTAATATTCCAGAACAAAAGGATCCTGTCCCGCTCTCCAGGGGACAGAGTCTGCGTCTGTTCGATCAGCCAGTGCTGACCCGCTCTGGAAACTGATTGCCAGTAGGCATTCGTTTCATTAACCCTGGTATTTCTTGATCACCAAGGTCGCGTTTGTACCGCCAAAACCAAAGCTGTTTGACATCACGGTCGTCAGCTCGGCATCACGGGTTTCCATGACGATATCCAGGCCGTCTGCCGCTTCGTCAAGGTTATCGATATTAATGCTTGGGGCGATGAAGCCGTGATTGAGCATCAGCGTTGAGTAGATGGCTTCGTGCACACCAGCCGCACCCAATGCGTGACCCGTCATGGCTTTGGTCGCTGAAATTGCCGGGCTGTTGTCGCCAAAGATTTCCTGAATCGCACCCAGCTCTTTCACATCACCAACAGGCGTTGACGTACCGTGAGTGTTGACGTAGTCCACGCCATCAACATCCTGCATAGCCATCTTCATACAACGAACGGCTCCTTCACCTGACGGCGCCACCATATCGTAGCCATCAGACGTCGCACCGTAACCGACGATTTCACCGTAAATCTTCGCACCGCGGGCCAGCGCATGTTCCAGCTCTTCAACCACCAGCATGCCGCCACCACCAGAAATGACGAAACCATCACGGTCAGCATCATAAGTACGAGACGCCTTTTCTGGTGTGTCGTTGTATTTGGTAGATAGTGCGCCCATCGCGTCAAACATCATGGTCAGTGTCCAGTCCAGCTCTTCACCGCCACCAGCAAAAACCACATCCTGTTTACCCAGTTGGATCAGCTCCATCGCGTGGCCGATACAGTGCGCTGACGTCGCACAGGCCGAACTCATGGTGTAGTTAACGCCACGGATCTTAAACGGCGTGGCCAAACAGGCAGACACGGTCGATGACATCGTACGTGGTACCATGTAAGGACCAACACGCTTAACGCCTTTCTCACGCAAGATATCAACTGCGGCAATTTGGTTCACCGATGACGCACCACCCGAGCCCGCGACCAAACCAGTGCGCTCGTTAGAAACCTGATCTTCTGTCAGACCAGCGTCGGCAATCGCCTGTTCCATAGAAAGGTACGCAAACGCTGCCGCATCACCCATAAAGCGCATTTTCTTGCGATCGATATGGTCGGCAGGGTTCATCTTCAGGTTGCCCCAAACTTGAGAGCGTAGACCGTTCTCTTTAAACTGTTCAGAAGCGGTAATGCCTGATTTACCTGCTTTCAAAGACGCTAAAACTTCTTCGACGTTGTTACCGATACTTGAAACAATACCCATACCGGTGATTACGACTCGTTTCATGTGACATTCCTATAATTCAAAATTCCGCTAAATAATAACTAAGAAGCCCCACAGAAGTGGTCAGCTTTCCCATAAATTCGTACAATCCCGCCCCACACAACGAGAATTCGCCTCCGAAAGAGACAGTATGACATCAATTAAAAATGCCGAATTGGCCTGGAATGAAGCAGGCACTCCGGTCTCCGACCAGTTTGATGACGTTTATTTCTCCAACGTCAACGGCTTAGAAGAGACCCGTTATGTCTTTCTCCACCAGAATCATCTCCCGCAAAGATGGCACGAGTATGACCAGCGCCGCTTTGTGATCGGTGAAACCGGTTTCGGCACCGGTCTCAACTTTCTGGCGGTCTGGCAGTGGTTTGATGAATTTAGACAGCAAAACCCGCATGCGCCATTAAAAGAGCTGCATTTTGTCAGCTTTGAAAAATACCCGCTCAGTAAAGAGGACCTGATCAAAGCGCATCAGGCCTGGCCGGAGTTGGCTGAATATGCGGCGCAGTTGCAAGCGCACTACCCGATTGCCGTGCCAGAATGTCAGCGTATCATCCTGGCCGATGGCGCAGTAACTCTCGATTTGTGGTTTGGGGATATCAAAGACTGTATGCCACAAGTGCCAACCGGAGAACATGGCATCATCGACGCCTGGTTCCTGGACGGCTTCGCCCCGAGCAAAAACCCGGAAATGTGGAATCAGGATCTGTTTAACGGCATGGCTAAACTGGCCAAAGCTCACTGTACCTGCGCGACATTTACTGCAGCGGGTTTTGTGCGCCGAGGCCTGATAGAAGCCGGCTTTGATATGAAAAAAGTCAAAGGATTCGGCACCAAGCGTGACATGATCGCCGGCCATCTGCCTGAGCGTCACACCCCGCCCAATCATAAAGCCTGGTTCCATCGCAGCAGCCCCCCATGTGTCGACGATGTGGCCATCATTGGCGGTGGTATCGCCAGCGCCACGCTGGCCAAAACCCTCACCCGACGCGGTGTGAACGTAACCTTATACTGCGCTGATGACACGGCCGCTCAAGGTGCTTCCGGTAACCGTCAGGGCGCTATTTATCCGCTGCTCAACGGCAGCCACAGCGGGGTCTCTCGGGTATTTGCCCCAGCATTTTTATTCGCCCGCCAGTTTGTGTCGCAAATGGCTCAGTGCTTCGAGTTTGATCATGACTGGTGCGGCGTCACGCAATTGATGTGGGATGAACGCGCCAGACAAAAACTGACTAAGTTGCTTGAGGGCCAGTTCTCGGCCAATCTGGTCACGGGGCTGGACGCCACACAAACCAGCCAAACGCTGGGTCTGCCTGTCAGTGTCGACAGCGTCTTCTATCCTCTCGGCGGCTGGTTGTGTCCGGCACAGTTCACCCGCGGGCTGCTGGCAGAGCTAATGCAAGGCGAGCATTTCTCGGCACATTTTAACCATCCCGTCACTCAGTTGGAGCGCTGCGGTGAGCAATGGGTGCTGCATTGCCACGACAAACAGTTTACCCATCAGGTCGTGGTGGTCGCGAATGGCCATCAGTTTGCCGAACTGGCACCTACTGCCGATATTCCACTTGGTCAGGTCAAAGGCCAGGTCAGCCATGTACCAACCAATACCACACTGAGCCAAATGAAAACCGTATTGTGCTATGACGGTTACATGACGCCGCAGAATCCGAACAATGGTCAACATTGCATTGGGGCGAGTTACGACCGTGACAACCTGAATCGCGCATTTGATCCACAGGCCCAGCTTGAAAATGCCGCCAAGTTACGTAAATGCGTCCCTGACCAGAGCTGGCCTGAGCAAGTGGATGTATCAGCCAATCAGTCTCGTCAGGGAATCCGCTGTGTCAGCCGTGATCACCTGCCATTTGTCGGCAATGTTGGTGATTTTACTGCCATCAAACACACCTACGCTGATTTGCATCTGCAAAAAGCGGAACAGGTGAAGCCGGTGGCCAGCCAAGAGAATCTCTATTGCCTGCTCGGTCTCGGCTCACGTGGTCTGAGCTCAGCCCCGCTGCTGGCTGAAGTGCTGGCATCACAGATCTGCGCCGACCCGCTGCCGCTGCCCGTGGATGTGCTGGAGGCCTTACACCCTAGCCGGATGTGGGTGCGTAAGCTTCGTAAGGGCAAGGCGCTGACTGAACTGTAAACACAAAAAAACGCCTCTTTGTATAGAGGCGTTTTTTCTCGCGGAATTAGTCACGCAACTGAGCGACGGCTGCGAGGATTTGCTCTTCAATCTCTGGGTTCGTCAGTTTGCCTACCGCCATGTCAAAATTATCATAGAAGCTGGGTACCGACAGCGACGCTTTCACATTACCGCCAAAAAACTGCGCTGAGTTGGTGGCTGCCGCCAACACCGATGAAGCACCGCCCGGACCTGGCGAGGTCGCCAAGTACACTGCGGGTTTGCTTTTAAACACATCGCGATCAATACGAGTCGCCCAGTCAAACAGGTTTTTGTAGGCTGCCGGATGGTGGCCATTATGTTCAGCGAATGAAATCACAAACGCGTCCGCCTCACTCAAATCGCGTAAAAATGCGTCCGCACCTTCCGCTTTCCCAATGGCTTTCTCGGTATCTTCACTGAACATTGGTACTTGATAGTTGTTGATGTCGAGCACTTGGACTTGTGCCCCTTCGATCAAATTCGCAGCGTAGGTTGCAAGGGCTTTGTTGATAGACGTTGAACTGGTGCTGGCACCAAATGCGATCACTTTCATGAGGTTATCCTTTGTGGTTCCGCTTAATTGCTGACCAGAATAAATCAGCCACAGATTCTCACAAGGGTAATTTTTATAAGGACTCATTCAAAAAATTTGAATGAGTCCTGAAGTCGGGCAGCAAAAACGTCGGCTTAAGCCTGGCTTTGTAGCTCCTGCCACAGATCACTGACAATGATTCGATCCGCCGGAGAGAGTTCAGAACGCGCTGCGTCAAGGCTTTGTTCGATACGCGCTTTCAGTTCAGCAATATCTTGAATGCCTTCTTCTTCGCACGACGCCGCAGAAAGAGAAATATGACCACGTAAATAACCACCTGCAAACAGTTCATCATCCGATGCCATTTCAATACGGGCATCAATCAGTTCAAGTAGCTTTTCTTCAAACTCAATAATCATTTTGGTCTCTTTTTACTTAACGGTGAAGTCACCAGCTTCCAGCGTTTTAATGCCATAAAATGCCCGCAATGCCTCAGACAACAGCTTCACTCTTGGTGGCAAGCCTGTATCCAGGATACTCATTACTTCCGCATGAACTTTATGCATAAACGCCAGACGATCCGGCTCAAAATCGCCGTGTAGATTGTCACAACTGACAGTAAAAGGAAAGCCAGCACTGACCGACAACACCCATTCGTACGCCTGAGGACGAATCTCCACCTTCTCAAACTCCGCTTGCTTTTGCTCTGTGCGGCCATCGGGTTCATACCAATACCCAAAATCTTCCAGCAGGCGTCGCTGTGGCCCCGCCACACACCAATGGGAGATCTCATGCAGCGCCGAGGCATAGAATCCGCGGGCAAAGATGATACGGTGGTACTGGGTATGCTCATCTGCCGGCAGATAGATAGGCTCATCCTCACCCAGTTCCAGACGGGTGTTGTAACGGTCAAAAAACGTGGCGTTGAATATCTCAATCAGATCGTGATACTGATGGGTCATGACTCTGTAATGTTGTCGGAAAGTGTGCGGCGCGCATTCTCGCTTGTTTTGATGTCAGGGTAAAGCCCCACAACAAAAGCAGTTATTAGTTTTGTTAATCTGAAATAGATTTTCGAGATACAAAATCTCATTCGTCACAGATCACATTTCCCACTACACTCTCGCTTTCATTTTTCATCCTGTTTCACTGCTTTGTGCAATGATTTACTGAGTGGTACGCCATGCTGTTGAGTGTTCTCTATATTATTGGTATTACAGCGGAAGCTATGACAGGCGCGCTGAGTGCGGGCCGACGTAAAATGGACTGGTTTGGTGTGATGTTGGTGGCCAGTGCAACAGCCATTGGCGGTGGTACCGTACGTGACATCCTGTTGGGTCATTACCCATTAGGCTGGGTAAAGAATCCCGAGTTTCTGGCCATCACCTGTGTTGCAGGAGTGCTGACCACTGGCGTGGCCAAGTGGGTACTCAAACTGAAAGGTTTGTTTATTCGTCTGGATGCGCTCGGTTTGATCGTATTTAGTATCATCGGCACCAAAATTGCGATGGGCATGGGGCACCATGCGCTGATCTGCATGGTCTCGGCACTGGTTACAGGGGTATTCGGTGGCTTGCTGCGCGATCTGATTTGTCGTCAGACCCCTCTGGTACTGCACGAAGAATTGTATGCCTCCGTGGCGCTGTTTGCGTCCGGACTGTATTTGGCGCTGCTTGAGTTTGGGGTCGCCGACGTGCACGCGACCATTATCACTCTGGTTATCGGCTACACGCTGCGCATGGCCGCTGTGCGTTTTAAATGGCGCTTACCGTCTTTTCAGCTCGAAACGGAAAGTTCACTGCATTAAAAAACGCCCTCCAAGGAGGGCGTTTTTAGTCTGGTCTTAAACCGGGTTATCAATATCAATGAAAGTGACTTCGAAACCATGCTCCTGCGCCAGCCATTCTCCGAGCGCTTTGACTCCGTAGCGTTCTGTAGCATGGTGCCCGGCAGCAAAATAATGGATATCCTGTTCACGCGCTGAATAAGTGGTTCGCTCGGACACTTCACCAGAAATAAAGGCGTCCAGACCATGCTGCGCAGCCAGTTCGATATAGTCCTGCCCCCCCCCGGTACACCAACCGACGGTTTGGATCATTTTATGGCTGCCGTCCGGCGTTATGTGCAGCGGCGTGCGGTGCAGCACTTGTTCGATTCGGGCGGCAAATTCTTCGCCGCTTACGGCCTGGTCCAGCGCGCCATACATGGCTACCGATTGTGAGTGCCCCTCCAGCCCACCTTCAACACGGATTCCTAACAATTCAGCCAGTTTAGCGTTGTTGCCCAGCTCAGGGTGGATATCTAAAGGTAAGTGATAACCAAGCAAATTCAGGTCGTGCTTAATCAGCGTCCGGATACGGTTACCCTTCATACCACGAATCGGGGCTGGCTCACCTTTCCAGAAATAGCCGTGGTGCACCAGTAAGGCATCGGCGTTGAGTGCGACCGCTCGATCGATTAAGGCCTGTGACGCCGTTACGCCAGTAACAATTTTCTTCACTTCGGTGCGGCCTTCGACCTGTAAACCATTCGGAGCATAATCTTTGATCAACTGTGGGGACAGTTTTTCGTTCAGCAATGCTTCAAGTTGGAGGATATTCATTCTACATTCCATTGGCTTGGATTTGATTGGACAGGTTATAGCAATTTCGCGTTAAAATGTCGAAAACAACGGACTGATTGACCTATGACTCAGCTAAGCCAAATCGCCCGATGGGTGGCCACGACCCCAACTTTGTTTTCGGCCCACACGCCGCTGGAAACCCAGCCTCCCTTCACCATCGATCTCAGTGCTCTTGATGACGTGTATCAGGGGAACCCTCGCCTGGGATTTTTGTATCAGCATGTGTGCCATCAACTGTTTCAGCGTCACCCGGATTTCCAGGTCGAGGCGGAAGAAATTCAGTTACAACACAAGGGACAAACTCTTGGTGCCATTGATTTTATCGTGCGCCACCTACCCAGTAACGCACTCCAGCATTGGGAAGTGGCCATCAAGTTTTATTTATTAAAAGACGGGCTCTGGTTTGGCCCCAATGCCCACGATCAACTGGATAAGAAACTGACCAGAATGCTCAGTCATCAGCTTCAAATGAGCCAGACCGACGCGTTCACCGAACGCTATCCACACTGGCCAACGATGACTCAACACCTGCTGATGCAAGGTCGTCTGTATATCAACCCGTTCGACCCACAGCCGATCCCGCCAACGTGTTTGGGCTATGCGCTCAATCCGGAGCGCATTAAGGGGCTCTGGTGCTATCAGAGCCAGAGGCCCCAAATAACGCAGACTCTGTACCAACTGGATAAACCACAGTGGATCAGCGGCCGGGACGCAAGCTCACCGGTCGTCACCGGTGTCACAGAGCGCTTTATCCACTGTCAGGATGACACCGGACGATTTTGGTTCATCGTGCCGGACCAATGGCCGAACAACAGCCAATAATGATCAAAAAAGCGGCCGGTTGGCCGCTTTTGCATGTAAGTAACAGAGATTTACAGACCTGCGTTGGCAAAAACCTGATTCACGATATCCTGCGCTTCGGTTTCAATCTGCTTCAGGTGCTCAGCGCCTTTGAAGCTCTCGCAGTAAATCTTGTAAATCTCTTCCGTACCGGACGGGCGCGCAGCAAACCAGCCGTTGTCAGTGGTGACTTTCAGCCCCCCAATCGCCGCACCATTGCCTGGCGCATTCGTCAGACGTGCGGTGATAGGATCGCCCGCCAACGTTTCAGCCGACACCATTTCAGGGGAGAGCTTTTTCAGCACCTCTTTTTGGGCGCCGTTGGCCACCGCTTGAATACGGTTATACTGAGACTCACCGTGCTTGGCCGCCAGCTCTTCGTAGTATTGCTGCGGATTTTTGCCTGTCACCGCGGTAATTTCCGCCGCCAGCAAACAAAGAATAATGCCATCTTTATCGGTGGACCACGGCGTGCCATCTTTGCGCAAAAATGAAGCTCCTGCGCTCTCTTCACCACCAAAACCAAACTGCCCCTGGTACAGCCCATCCACAAACCATTTAAAGCCAACCGGGACTTCACACAGATTGCGGCCCAAATCCGCGACCACGCGGTCGATCAAGGCGCTGGACACCAGAGTTTTACCCACCGCAACGTTCTGCCCCCAACCATCGCGATGACGATAAAGGTAGTCGATACACACTGCCAGATAATGGTTTGGGTTCATCAGACCTTTCGGTGTCACGATGCCGTGGCGGTCATAATCCGGGTCATTCCCAAATGCCAGATCGTAATCATCTTTAAGCGCCAGCAAGCCCGCCATCGCGTATGGCGATGAGCAGTCCATCCGGATCACACCGTCTTTGTCCAGAGACATAAACTGGAACGACGGATCAATGGCCTCGCTGACCAGCGTCAGATCCAGATTGTACGTCGTGGCGATCTGGCGCCAGTAATCAATCCCGCTGCCGCCCAATGGATCCACACCGATCTTCAGGCCCGCTTGCTGAATCGCCTGCATATCAATCACATTGACCAAATCATCAATGTACGGTTTCACCAGATCCCGCTCTTTAACCAGTCCTGATGCCACCACCTGCTCTGGAGTGAGACGCTGAACGCCGTGCATGTCGGCCGCTATCAGGGCATTCGCACGGCTCTCAATGGCCTTCGTTAGTGCGTCTTCCGCCGGGCCACCGTGCGTCGGGTTGTATTTGATGCCGCCATCCTGAGGGGGGTTATGAGAAGGCGTAATGACGATGCCGTCCGCTTTATCATGGTGCTGACGGTTGTAGCTCAAAATAGCATGAGAGATACCCGGTGTTGGGGTATAACCACGGTTCTCCTGCAC
Source organism: Vibrio sp. V38_P2S17PM301 (assembly GCF_009904845.1). Taxonomy (NCBI): domain Bacteria; kingdom Pseudomonadati; phylum Pseudomonadota; class Gammaproteobacteria; order Vibrionales; family Vibrionaceae; genus Vibrio; species Vibrio sp. V38_P2S17PM301. The sequence goes on from NZ_WXWO01000001.1 coordinate 260,331, forward strand.
CACCACTTCAATTCCATTCGCCACCAGCACTTCCACAACACTGTGAAACGCCGGCTCAGACAAAGCGTGAGTATCTTTACCGACAAACAACGGCCCCGCCGTGCCTTGCTCAGCACGCACATCTGCCACCGCCTGAGCTATCGCCAGAATGTGATTCTGGTTGAAGGTCGTCTTATCCGCGGTCCCACGATGACCAGAAGTACCAAACTGTACTTTGTGGTCCGGATTACTTGGGTCAGGCTGAAGAAGAAAATAGTTGGCTACTAGGGCTGGAATGTTGTGAAGGTCTTGCTGCTGCGCTTTTTGTCCCGCGCGTGGGTGCATCGCCATTATGACATCCTTTCTTTAAAAACGAGAAAATAAAAAAACCTCATAATACTGAGTTCAACTTGTGCATTATGAGGTTTCAATCAGACTTTTTTAGATTGAGTTGGTGACTTTTTCAATCAGTTCTGCCTGGAAGTTCATTCTGACCATCAGCTGCTCAACCATCTGGCGTTTGCGGCTGGTATTGTTGTTGGTGATCACCCAGAATGGGGTATTAGGAATGGCTTTTGGCTTGGTGGTGTTGCCGCTCGCCAGCAGAGTTTGCTGGTTATCCGCAAAGTACACACGTTTACGGCCTTTCACCTGAGTGGCTTCAGAGAAACTTTGTGGGTCGATGCGGTGTAATGTTGAAAGCACCAGCATAAAACGGTCAATTGCTTTTTTCAGACCGGCAAACTCGTCGGAAATAAGCAGTGAGCGCATCTCTTTTACTGCATCGATCTGCTGATCTTTACCGGCATCTTTGCTGACTACGATGCCTTTCGGCTGCGCCACAGCAGGTGCTTGTTTGACCGCTTTGCCATCCACGTTAAGCAGGCGGCGCAGAATATCCGAAGCGCTCTCGCCAATATGTTGGGTCTGGCCTGCGATGTAACGGTATAGATCCTCATCAACCTCAATTGTTTTCATTCGCTTTTCACAATCTCTATGTTTAAACTCTGGGGGATTATAGCGAGATCTTTCCCGAGACTCTACGTTAAACCAGTCACGAATAAGATAAAATGTCACAGCTGCTCAACTACAAACTTGAAGGTGAGGGTCACACCGTTGTACTGATCCACGGCCTGTTCGGTAATTTGGATAACCTTGGCCTGCTGGCACGCGACCTGCGCGACGAGCATCAGGTCCTGAGCGTCGACCTGCGCAATCATGGCCAGTCGCTCCACTCTGATGAGCATAATTATGCGCTTATGGCTGAGGACGTGGCCGCCCTGTTCGACCATCTTAACCTCGGCGACGTGACCGTCATCGGCCACTCCATGGGCGGTAAAGTCGCCATGAAACTGGCAGAGGTTGCGCCGGATTCCATGGCCAAATTGGTGGTGATGGACATGGCCCCTGTGGCATATCAAGTACGTCGACACGACAACGTGTTTGCCGGACTGCAACACGTTCTCAATACGCCACCTACCACCCGAGCCCAGGCCTTGGCGATGCTGGCTGAGCACATTGAGATCGATGGCGTCCGGCAGTTTCTATCTAAGTCACTATATAAACAAGGCAACACTTTAACCTGGCGTTTCAATGTTCCGGCACTGCTGGCCAATTACGATTGTATTTTGGGCTGGGAGCCTATCCCTCTGACATCGATTCCGACGCTGTTTGTCAAAGGAGGAGACTCTGACTATCTCACTACAGAGCATCAAGGCCAGGTGCAAGCGCAGTTCGCAAACGCCAAAGCCCATGTGATTGCCAACACTGGCCACTGGTTGCATGCGGAAAAACCGGCGGAAGTACTGCGCGCAATTCGCAAATTTCTCTGAGTAGCGCTTGTGACGTTAATGCGACATGATCGCATTAACTTTACCGAATAACAGTGGTATAGTTCGCGCAAGCAAAATTGGCAGAAAGGGATTCCATGCTGTACGACTACATGAACATGATCGAGTCAATTGGACTTGATTTGCTTTTTGCGTCTATCTTTTTCCTGATTGGTATGGCAATAAAAGATGTTCTGAAACAGGGCAATGTTCCGGTATTTGGTCGTCGTATTGTATGGCTGGTGCTGTTTTTGGGGTGCGCAGGTTTTATCGCGAAAGGCCTGATACAGCTCTCCTGGGAAGGCACCGGACTGGGTTAATTCTCGTCTCTGACCGCCAACCACAGACAAAATTAAAGGTAATGAATCTATGGCAAGTGTAGGTATCTTCTTTGGTAGCGATACAGGTAACACTGAAGCTATTGCGAAGATGATTCAAAAGCAACTGGGTAAGAAACTGGTTCACGTTCAAGACATCGCAAAGAGCAGTAAAGAAGACATTGATAACTTTGATCTGCTGCTACTTGGTATCCCAACTTGGTACTACGGTGAAGCACAGTGTGACTGGGACGATTTCTTCCCAGAACTGGAACAGATCGATTTTTCAACCAAGCTGGTTTCTATCTTTGGTTGTGGTGATCAGGAAGATTACGCTGAGTACTTCTGTGACGCGATGGGAACCGTACGCGATATCGTCGAAGCAAAAGGCGGTACGATTCTGGGCCATACATCAACAGACGGTTACGAGTTCGAAGCTTCGAAAGCGTTGGTTGAAGGTGACGACAGCAACTTTGTTGGTCTGTGCATTGACGAAGACCGTCAACCAGAACTGACCGATGAACGAGTGAAAAATTGGGTTGAGCAGATCTACGAAGAGATGTGTCTGGCGGAACTCGAAGACTGAGCCCCACCAAATTCCGATAGCCCCGCACTCGCGGGGCTTTTTTTCGCTCTTAGCTCACAACATACTGTTTTTCAATTACTTCGCTAAAGTTTTTCGCGCTCATGCCGTTAACAGTTCATCAGACGGGGAGCACCATGCAAATACACACCTTAGACAAAGCTGGCATCATCAACGAACTTCAGTTCGGTAATGGTATTAACCAAGCCGTTCACGAAGGACGTCGTGCCGATTTTGGTTTGCTGCTGTCGATGTTTTCCAGTGACGTTCGTGACACCACCCCGGTGGAAATGATCAACCAAACGCACACCACCGAACAACTGCTGCGACAACGTTTTGAGCTTCCTGTTCCTCAGCCTCTTAACGCCGATCAGAGCTCGTACGCGATCTCCGCACACCAGGCTGCTCAATTTCATGACGCTGGTCTGCCCAGCGCCAAACTCTGCCACTATCTGACCCCAGATGCGCTCGCTTATCTGCCAGAAGGCACTCACGGTTTACCTGAAGAAGTCTACCACAACTTGTCAGGCCATCAGCGGCGCCAGTTGGCAGAGACAGAGCCGCGTCAGGCCCTACCTGCTGACCTGTACAATCAGCTTGTCCGTGCACAACGTCAGGCTCAAATTCAGTTAACTGCTTGATTCATTAGAAGCGCCTCTAGATAACATCAAGCCCGATTCATGCCCTACACCCAGATATGTGAAATGCTGCAAAGAATTTCACATTAACGGCTTATACGACCCATTAATTTGATGTTATTCACATCCAAGTCACAGCTAATCAACCATGCTATGTGGACAGATTTCTCCTCTTCCGGGACAAATTCACCTTCAGCTTGGGGTTGCCCATGGATATAAAAAGTGCCGTTATATTAGTCACTTCTGCTGGTTCTACGCTAGGGGCAACTCTGGCGACACACTTTGCTTCGCTTGGCGCCAGAGTGATTTTGTGCGACAAAGATATCCACCGCCTGCACCAAACCAGAGACGGTTGCCAGCGGGTGTCTCCTGACGTTCATGCCTTCCAGTTGCACGATCATACCCAAGCTTCGCTGGATGCCCTGTTTGCCTTTGTTGAAGACTGCTACGGCAGTGGGCCAGACGTGTTAGTCAACACACTGACGACCCGGCCAATGCCGCGTTTGGTCAGTGATTTTTCTCCAGACACTTTTACCCAGAGACTGGCTTTAATGGCGTCCACGCTGTTTACCTTCGGTCAAGCCACCGCAGATCACATGCGACGTGCCAACAAACGCGGTGTGATCGTCAATGTCGTCGCGCATGAAGATTACCGGGATTTGTCCGGCTTTGAGAATGCGGCGTCAATGGTCACGGGGTTCACACAAAGCTGGGCCCGAGAGCTGACTCCGTTCAATATTCGGGTGGGCGGTGTTGTCCCAGCGATTACAGCGCAAGAGTGCGATGACGAATTACACTGGGCTGAAATCAACGATGAGCTGATCCGCAATACCGAATACATTGTTGCCAATGATTATTTCAGCGGCCGCATCATGGCCGCCTGATAAGCATGAATGTTGAAATGCAGGCCACTACAACTTCCGCAGCAGGTTATCGCTGGCCTCTTCAATGAGATCGAGCACCAGTTCGAATCCGTTTGCCCCACCATAGTAAGGGTCCGGGATTTCATCGTAATCAGAATCCGCATGGCTCAAAAACAGCGACAGTTTGTGTTGGTGCTCTGACGGACACCGGTCGGTCAAGTCAGCCAGATTGTCAGCGTCAGCCGCAAGAATGTAATCGAAGTGTTCAAAATCCCAACAGTTAACTTGGCGTGCCTGGATGTCATCAAAAGAATACCCTCTCTGCTCACCGGCCGCCCGAGCTCGGGCATCCGGCCCGCTGCCAGTATGAAAGTCTATGGTGCCCGCTGAATCGACCTCAATATCCACTCCGAGTTGCCGCGCCTTCGCACGCAGTACTGCTTCACCTGTCGGAGAGCGACAGATATTCCCCATACATACCACCAGAATTTTCTTCAAAGCTGCCTCCTGCAAATCATCCAAATCACGACAATCACTTTCCTCCCATCGGGTAATGTATTGCCTCCACCACCGCGGGTAGCTGACGAGAGTGCTCCCTAAAACCTACTTCAGATTGCGTCGGACAGCCAGTGCAATCATGTGACCTCGCTATCTATCTGAGCGATCCGTTGTAACCAGACGTCGAATTTGCCACTTTGCCCCCAAATACATACGATGTTTCCATTATCGAGTTTGCGGATATCCCTGAATAATCACGGTATTTAGTGTGGCGTTTTTTCGTTATGATGGCTGGAAATCAGTTTCGTTTAGGGAGAAAAAAGATGTCTGCAGAGGACAGCAAAGAAGCACGCCATAAAGCACGGCAGCAGAAAGTCAAAGAACAAGTGGACGCACGGGTTGCAGCGGCGCAAGAAGAGAAAGGCTTACTGCTGATCATTACCGGCAACGGCAAAGGCAAGTCAACCTCCGGCTTCGGCACCATCGTCCGGGCAATCGGCCATGGTAAATCTTGTGCTGTCGCCCAATTCATTAAAGGCACTTGGGAGAACGGGGAACGCAACCTATTGGAAAAGCTCGGTGTCGAATTTCAGGTTATGGCGACCGGTTTTACCTGGGAAACTCAGAATAAAGCCGCAGACACCGACGCAGCGCAACAAGTCTGGCAGCAATGTAAACGCATGCTGACCGATGAATCTCTGGATGTTGTACTGTTCGATGAACTGACCTATATGGTCAGCTATGGCTATATTGAGCTGGATGAAGTGGTTGATGCGTTGAACGCCCGCCCGCCAATGCAATCTGTGATCATTACCGGCCGCGGTGCCCACCGTACTCTGATCGACATGGCCGATACGGTATCCGAAGTTCGCAACGTCAAACACGCTTTTGAATCGGGTGTCAAAGCGCTCAAAGGCGTCGACTGGTAACCACGGCTTTCGTTGATAACAAAAAAAGGGTTGGCCATTGGCCAACCCTTTTGCGTTTGCTGTGCTTAATTAAACAGGCCTTTTATCGCATTGTTGATCGCGTCTTTGGTCTTCTCATCTTTAATCTTATCACCTAACTTTTCATCCAGCTTTTCCAGGTTACGGTCGAGTTCCTTTTGGGCTTTCTGTTTGAGTACATCATCAAACACCAACTTGAACTTCGGTTTCTCCCATTTGCCGGACACATTGATTGGAATTGTCAGATCACGCAGCTCATTGATGTCTTTACCGCCCTGGCCTTCCAGGGTACCGACAATCGACGTTCTGACCAGAAAGTCCACCGTTTCATTGATGTAGTTGGCTTTACCTTCTCCACCAATACGCAGCAATGGCGATTGCATCGTCAGGTCTTTGGTTGAAACCACACCTTGGCTCAAGTTTAGCGTCGCGCCCATCGCACTGAAGTCGGTCTTCTGTGCACCTTCTTTGCCATCAATCGACTTCCCTTTAAACTTGGCATAACCGTCACGAATCATCTGCGCAACGTTGATACCGTTCACCGCACCGTCTGCAAACTTGATCACCACAGTGCCTGCCAGGTTCTTTTTGATCCCGCTAGGGGTCAGGCTTCTCCCCTGGACATTCACATCAATGTTCCCGGTGCCTTCCAGCTTATCGTTGTCCGCAACGTCTTTCAGCAGCGGCTGAACCTGTACACCGTTGATTTGCTTTTTCACTACGTAGGTCGCTGGCGTTTTACGCGCATCCAGAGTGGCGGTTGCATTCACCGAACCACCGTACAGCTGAGAGCGAAAGGATGTCAGTTTGGCCACACCGCGATCCACAGTAAAGCTGGCTTTCACATTCTGCATTTTCGCATTGGATGCTTTGAATTTATCAATGGTAATGCCGCCCTGAACGTCGAGGGTTTTCAGCGCAGACAAATCCGGCTCCTGTTCAGGTGCCGATGTAGCCGTGCCAGACTTCGCCCCTGAATTGCTACCACCCGATGTGGCGGGTTTGCTTTCAGTGTTCGTGGACTCAAGACCCAGGAACTCATCTAAATCGATATTCGGGCTGTGCAGGGTAAAGCGCACTTTCGGAATATCGCCCAGCGTCACATCCGCTTTTCCGTCCAGAGCAATCGCGTTCGCGGTCAGCGTTTCCAGGATCACACTGAGGTGGCTCTTGTTGAGGTCAAAATTTACATCCGATGTCATCGCCACTTTCATCGGCGACTGAGGCAAACCTGCGCCTTCCAACTGGCCAGCCAGCATCAGTTTACTCACACTCACCTGAGTGATCGCTTTGTTCACTTTCAGTGCACCAGACCCGTTCAGATCCAGCGCCATATCGCTCGCTTTTCCTTTCACCGCGTAAGTCAGTGCATTGGCTTTATCAAACTCAAACGTTGCCAGCTCTAACTTGGCAGACTCGATCTGATTCGACGCATCACTAAAGTTAGCATCGACTTTGATGTTACGCAGCGCGTATTCTTTGAAGCCTGGAGCCAACTTAAATTCGGCGTTGCCTTTCGCACCAAATGTCTGCTGATTATTTTCACCCTTGGCGGCAAAATCCGCTTTGGTCCAGGTATCGACCGCAAACTCCGACAGATTCAGTGACACATCGTACAGTTTGGTAAACGTTCCTGCCTGCTTGTCCTGAATATCCAATGTCGCATTCGACACGGTGACACCAGCCAGATGGATAGTCCATTGAGCTGCCTCACTGGTTTGATCGTTCGTTTCCGGCGCTGTTTGAGTGTTACTCTCCGCGGCTTTCGATTCTGTTTGTGCGGTTTGCGCTTTGCTCAGAGCGTCGATGTTTTTACGACCATCTTTAAGCGTTTCCAGATTGAATTCAGCCCCATCCAGAGTCACGTTGCCAATTTCCAACTGCTTGCTTAGCAGCGGCATCACTGACACGTCAATTCCCACAGATTCTACTTTGAGCATGTTGGGTTTGGTGAAGCCCGCCGGGTTGCGCAGTTCGGTTTTGCCCAGCTCAAAACCGAGCGATGGGAAGAACTGCCAACTGATATCCCCTTCGATCACCAGCTCCAGGCCAGTATGTTTTTTGGCTTGTTCGACGATCAAAGGTTTAAATTGGTTAGGATTTACCAGCAAGACGAGAGCTGCGAGGCCGATAACAACGATCAGCAAAAGCGCAGCAATGAACAGTACAATTTTCTTCATCAGCTTTTTCCTTGCTTGATTGAGCTTGTTAAGGAAGGAGACATTTTTCAGGTTAGTCGTTATATAAAAAAAGTGGCACCTAAAGTGCCACTTATCTCATAAAAAATAAAGCTCAGAACTGCGATAAACGATTAAGCTTTCAGAAGTTTTGCAATATGAGCCTTCAAGACATCGATCGCAATACGGTTTTTACCACCACGAGGTACGATAATGTCCGCGTACTGTTTCGACGGCTCGATAAACTGCATGAACATCGGGCGTACAGTCGCTTGGTACTGTTTCAGTACCGAGTCCATGGTCCGGCCACGCTCTTCCACATCACGCTTAACACGGCGCAGCAAACAGATATCCAGCGGTGTGTCCATAAACACGGTTGCGTGCATCAGATCACGCAGGCGTGGGTCTGTCAGCAAAAGAATGCCTTCCAGGATGATCACTTTCTTTGGCGTTAATGTGGAGGTATGTTCGGTGCGGGTATGTTCTGTGTAGCTGTACTCTGGCACATCGACCGCTTCGCCGCGGGTCAGCTTTTCAAGGTGGTCACAAAGAAGGTCGTGGTCGAGGGCATTCGGGTGGTCGTAATTGGTTTTGACTCGTTCTTCCATACTCAGATGGCTTTGGTCTTTGTAATAGCTGTCTTCCGTGATAACACCAATTTGATGATCGCCCACTTTGGCACGTAGCTCATTATAAATCGTGCTGGCGATCAAACTCTTTCCAGAAGCAGACGCGCCGGCAATACCTACGATGACGCATTGATTATTATCAGACATTAGTTGCACCCGATGATGATGTGATTAGATAAACCGCCTGATTATAGGGGTTGCGACTAGTGGATACTAGTCGCAAAACCATTTAAATCGCCGCTTTTGGCCAAATTGAATAACAAAGCGCCATACAAACGATTACATTGAATATGTGATCTCGTACGGTCCTTTTTATTTTGCCCTAAACCTCACTCCACCAATGTGAAACTGATTGCGTCCGGTTTAGCTTCCCCTTGCCAGAAAAGCCGACTGCCCACGCTTTCCGCCAGAGAGAAATAGGGCTGGGCATGCTCGCTTTCCGGCTCTGCGGCCACCGTCGGACAGCCAGAATCCACATCTTCACGCAGCCGAATATGCAATGGGATCTGTGCCAGCATGGCCAGATCATATTCTGCCGCCATCTTCTGCGCACCACCCACACCAAAGAGATGTTCTTTTTCGCCACAGTGGCTGCAAATGTGGTAACTCATGTTTTCCACCAACCCGATCACCGGCACATCCACTTTGGCAAACATAGCCGCCCCTTTGCGTGCATCCGCCAAAGCGAGATCTTGAGGCGTCGTCACGATTAACGCCCCCGTAACCGGAATCTGCTGTGATAAGGTCAATTGTATATCACCAGTACCCGGCGGCATGTCGATCACCAGATAATCCAACTCCGGCCATTCTGTTTCGTTCAGCAGTTGCGCCAGCGCTTTGGATGCCATGGGACCACGCCAGATGGCGGCATCATCGCTGGAAACCAGATAACCGATCGAGTGAGTGTAGATACCGTGCGCCTCGACGGGCTGCATCCATTTGTTGTCGCGTACTTTAGGCGCAGCCGTCATCTGGCCGAGCATCATCGGCACGGATGGGCCGTAAATATCAGCATCCAGCAGCCCCACCTTGGCCCCGGAGCGCGCCATGGCCAGCGCGAGATTGACGGCCGTGGTTGATTTTCCGACACCGCCTTTGGCGGAGGTCACCGCGATGACGTTTTTGACCCCGTTGACGGCATGTGGCACATGCGTTTTTAGCGCTTTCACCTGCACTTCCACCCGGAAAGCAAACGGAGCGACCTCAGCACTGTCCTGCTGGGAGCGAATCCAGTGTTGCAGCTCTCTCACCAGATCGTTGGCGGCAAATGGCAACGCGATGACAAACGTACCATCCGGCTCAACTGTGACCAAGCCGGGCACTTCGGCCCAGTTGTCCACAAGCGATGAATGCTGAAATTGGTTCAGCCAGTGACACAAATCTTGTTTGGATGAAAATTGACGCATAGGCCCTCCTTGATGCCCTCAATGCTATCACTCGTTCAGCGCAGACTGAACCCTGAAAAAACTAAGGCATTGAGCGCGTTGATGCCTTGGAGTCAAAGTGTGGATAAGGTAGTATTACTCTCTATTTTTTAATACCTATCGAGAAAAGCGAATATTAAGTATGGCAAACGATCCAAGAAAACTTTTGGTAACTTGTGCCCTTCCGTACGCTAACGGTTCGATCCACCTTGGTCACATGCTTGAGCATATCCAGGCGGACATTTGGGTTCGTTACCAACGCCTGCGTGGCAACATTGTAAACTTCATCTGTGCGGACGACGCTCACGGCACGCCAATCATGCTTAAAGCTCAACAGATGGGTATTACACCTGAGGAGATGATTGCCGCCGTCAGCGAAGAGCACCAGAAAGACTTTGCTGGCTTTGATATCAGCTTTGACAACTACCACAGCACACACTCGGAAGAAAACCGCGAGCTGGCGTCTCACATCTACTTAGAACTTAAGAAAAACGGCTTTATCTCCAGCCGCACTATTTCTCAGTTGTTTGATCCTGAGAAAGAGATGTTCCTGCCAGACCGTTTTGTAAAAGGCACCTGTCCGAAGTGTAAATCGGAAGATCAGTACGGCGACAACTGCGACAACTGTGGTGAAACTTATAGCCCGACCGAGCTGATCAATCCGAAATCGGCCGTGTCTGGTGCGACGCCGGTCATGAAAGATTCTGAACACTTCTTCTTCGATCTGCCTCAGTTTGAAAGCATGCTTAAAGAGTGGACACGTTCTGGCTCTCTACAAGCTGAAACCGCGAACAAGATGCAAGAATGGTTCGAATCAGGCCTGCAACAATGGGACATCTCACGTGATGCGCCATATTTTGGCTTCGAGATCCCAGGTGAAAAAAACAAATTCTTCTACGTGTGGCTAGACGCACCGATCGGCTACATGGGCTCGTTCAAAAATCTGTGTGACAAACGGGATGATCTGAATTTTGACGAGTACTGGAACAAAGACAGCTCAGCGGAGCTTTACCACTTCATCGGTAAAGACATTGTTTACTTCCACAGCCTATTCTGGCCTGCCATGCTGGAAGGCTCTGGCTTCCGCAAACCGAATAACGTATTCGTCCACGGTTACGTCACAGTAAACGGCGCAAAAATGTCTAAGTCTAAGGGCACGTTCGTGAAAGCGAGCACGTACCTTGAACACCTGGACCCAGAGTGCCTGCGTTACTACTACGCAGCAAAACTCAACAGCCGTATCGACGACCTTGACCTGAACCTGGAAGACTTCACCCAACGCGTCAACGCGGACGTTGTTAACAAGATCGTCAACCTGGCTTCACGCAACGCCGGCTTCATTGCTAAACGTTTTGACGGCAAACTGTCCGAGCACTTTGCTGAGCCTGAACTGTACAACGAGTTCGTTGCAGCGGCGGATCGTATTGCAGAGCTATTTGATACTCGCGAATTTGGCCGAGCTATCCGTGAAATCACCGCACTGGCGGACAAAGCCAATCAGTACGTTGATGAAAAAGCACCTTGGGTGGTTGCTAAAGAAGAAGGCAAAGATCAAGAGCTGCAAGATATTTGCTCGGTTGGTATCAACCTGTTCCGCGTTTTGATGACATACCTGAAACCCGTGATGCCTGCTCTTGCAGCGCGCACGGAAGCATTCCTGAATCAGGAACTAACGTGGGATGGCATTGCTCAACCACTGACAGGTCACGAAATCACTAAGTTCAAAGCCCTGTTTAACCGTATTGATCCTAAGAACATCGAAGCGATGATCGAAGCATCAAAGCAAGACGCGGCAGCAGAAATGGCGGCGAAAGAAAAAGCAGAAGCGGAAAAGAACAAAGCGAGTCAGACTGAGTTAGACAAAGATCCTATCGCTGAAGAGATTGAGTTTGACGCTTTTGCCGCGGTAGATATGCGTATTGCACGTATCATCTCGTGCGAAGAAGTGCCAAAAGCCAACAAACTGCTTAAGTTCCAACTGGATATTGGCGGCGAAACCCGGCAGGTATTCTCTGGCATTAAATCTGCGTACAAACCGGAAGATCTGGAAGGCAAACTGACCGTTATGGTTGCCAACCTGAAACCTCGTAAGATGAAGTTTGGTATGTCAGAAGGCATGATCCTGGCGGCAGGCCCTGGTGGCAGCGAGCTGTGGATCCTGGAGCCACACGAAGGCGCTCAGCCTGGTATGCGTGTGATGTAACCCACTGCCAGCCTTGTAACTCCCAGCGCCTGATGGAAACATCAGGCGCTTTTTTATTGACCAGGTTCACACTTTTAGGTCAGCTTGCACCAAAACAGCGCAACATCTTGGATTAAAATTAGATAACTCATTGTTTTTAAATAACTAATTTCTTGGCATTAAGTCTGCTACCCCTTTTGAGGTAGAAAGGCATTAACAAGGAGTTGGTTATGTTTGTTTTGATTTCGATGCTGATATCCATCGGCATACTGGCAGTTTTACTTTACCTGTCCAAGCAACGACAAAATTCGCTGCAGCGCAAATACGAATTGCTGGTCGACCTGCGACAACTGCTGCATCAGTGCCGTCAGCACCGCAGTGCCACGCATCTGGGCCTGACGTCAGAGCACAATCCGAAATCCGAGCTCAGCCATCTGCAGGACGCATTAATGGAGACCAGCAACCATCTGATCGCCACCGCCCAGTTCGAAAATAAACCCATGTACCGGATTTTACAGCTCAAGCTCAAGGCGTTAGACAAGGAGTGGTCAGACCGCAGTGTTGCCCGTAATCAAATGATCCACGGTAAAACCATTCGGCACTGTTTGTTTCTGATGGATGAAATTGCCATGGCCTGGCTGGCAGAGTCTGGTCGAGACGACCTCAGTGACGAATATCACCTCAACTGGCAGCAAGTAGTCGACTCCATGGAAGTGCTGACTCAGCTGCGCATTTCGATTCAGGATATGCACACGGAAGATGGCGCCCTGAGAGTCAAGTATTACTGCGACAAAATGCGCCGTAAGCTCAACCAACTGGCGCTGATCAGCCCACTGTCGATTGCCTCACCTGGCTGCTCTAAAGCGATGCATATGCTGGGGGAACTGACCGACAATCCGGCGTATGACATCAGTGTCGAACAGCTGTACGCCATGACCAGTGATGTTTCGCTGAGCATCGCCAACGTTTATGATCAGATGCTGTCTGAGCTGACGGAAACATTGTACCTGCCGTTACCCAAAGTGGCGATTGCCGCCTGACACAAAAAAGCCGCCCGAACCGGCGGCTTTATCACTCACAATGAAGCTAAAAATTACAGCATCTTACGCGCAGCTTCTACCACAACTTTGATAGAGCGTGCTTCGGTTTCTTTCAGCGTAGAGTGATCCGGGATTTCTTTTTGCGTGCGGTTGATGATCACACCGGCAACACAACCCGCTTTCAGACCCGAGCTGGCACACATGGTCAGTAACGTCGCTGACTCCATTTCGAAGTTCAGTACGCCCATGTCCTGCCACTCTTTCATCGAACCCTGAAAGCGCTTCACAACACGGCCTGTGAAGGTATCGTAGCGCTCTTGGCCTGGATAAAAAGTATCGCTCGATGCGGTCACACCGGTGTGGACAGTTGCGCCAGCATCAATCGCAGCCGCTTTCATTGCGGTCGCCACATCAAAGTCGGCAACCGCAGGAAATTCCATTGGAGCAAAGTGCAGACTCGCACCATCAAGACGCACAGAACCGGTTGTGACGATCATGTCACCCACATTGACGTGTGGTTGGATAGCGCCCGTCGTACCCACTCTCAGGAAAGTACGCACGCCCAATTGTGCAAGCTCTTCAACCGCAATCGACGTAGAAGGACCGCCGATACCAGTTGAACAAACCACAACCGGTTTACCGTCCAGCTCAGCGCGGTACACCGTGTACTCACGTTGACTTGCCAGAAATTCCGGGTTATCCATCAGCTCTGCGATCTTCTGTACACGTGCCGGATCGCCCGGAATGATCGCCAGTGTGGCACCATTAAGATCCGCTTCAGTAACGCCCAGATGGAAAACTGCTTGAGACATAAGAGACTCCTTATAGTGGCTTGTTCAGCTCGTATTGATTCATTGGGTACTTGCCTACTCTAACCAACAAACGCCCGACAAAGAGTGATTAGAGTCACAATGATGCGCGTAAACATAATTAGCATTTCATTAAATGATCGACATGATCACACTTAATCCCAACTCAAAGACAATTGATTGCATAAAAGTGATAGCCGCTACTCAACCAGTGTAGCGACTATTTATGACAGTTCGCGTGGAGGTTTACTGACGAGGGTTAAATTTCAGTAAGCGCAGAGCGTTCAGCGTCACCAGAGCGGTGGCCCCGCTGTCTGCCAAGACAGCGACCCACAAGCCGGTGATGCCGAGTAAACTGGTCACCAGAAATATCCCTTTCAGCCCCAAAGCCAGAGTGATGTTCTGTCGGATATTGCTGAGAGTTGCGCGGGACAGTTCAATCATACCAGGCAGCTCCACCAGTCGGTTATGGGTGATAGCCGAGTCTGCCGTTTCCAGCGCAACATCCGTACCGCCGCCCATGGCAATCCCGATACTGGCCGCTTTCATTGCAGGCGCATCGTTGATGCCGTCCCCCACCATGGCGACCTTCGCCTTTTGCGATAACGCTTCTACGTAGTGCACTTTGTCCTGTGGTAACAAGCCAGCCTGATAATCGATACCAATCTGGCTGCTGATGGCAGCGGCGCTGCGTGGATTGTCTCCGGTCAGCATCACCGAATGGATACCCAAAGCTTTGAGTGCCGTTATCGCCTGCGCCGCATCTTCGCGCAGCGTGTCCTGCCAGGCAATCAGACCCAGCGCTTCAGACTGACCCTTCAGTACCACCACGACCGTTTTTCCCGCACCTTCTAATTGTTCAATGCGAGTCTGCAACGCCGCACTCACAGGCACAGATACTTTGCTCGGCGCAAGAATTTGATAGAGCTCACCTTCAACCCGGCCCTGTACCCCACTGCCGACCAACGCCTGTTTCTCCTCGGATTCCGGAAGCGTCAGCCCCATCTGCTGCGCTTTGTTGACCACAGAAACCGCCAGTGGATGACTGGAGCCAACTTCAACCGCTCCGGCCACTCGCATCAGCTGCGCGTGAGAGACCTGCTCTACCGGTTCAATGTCGGTGACTTCCGGCTTGCCTTTGGTCAGTGTACCGGTTTTATCAAAAGCAATGGTGTCGATATGACCCAACTGCTCTAGCGCAGCACCGCCTTTAATCAGAGCCCCACGCCGCGCGGCGGCGGCCAGCCCGGAAGTGATGGCGGCTGGCGTTGAGATCACCAGTGCACAAGGGCAAGCAATCAGCAATAAAGCTAATCCGCGGTAAACCCAGGTTTCCCATGGCTGAGCAAACATCAGCGGCGGTACGATGATCACCAGTAGCGACACCAGCATCATTAACGGTGTGTACCAGCGACTAAACTTATCCAGAAAACGCTCCAAAGGGGCTTTGCGAGATTCCGCCTCTTCAATCAGATGCAAAATCCGGTCAATGGCATTTTCGCCCTGACGTGAGGTCACGTGAAAGCGCACCACTTTGTCCACCACCACTGCGCCCGCCATCACGGCGTCACCCAGAAAGCGTTCAACCGGAATAGACTCACCCGTCAGCGCACTCTCATCAAAACTGGCTGAGGATTCCTGCAACTGACCATCTGCTGGCATTCGCGCTCCGGGCGCGACTTCAATGATGTCTCCTGGTTTAAGTTCGGCCGCCAACACCTGTACCCGGCGGCCATCATCGATTCTGGTCGCATTCTCTGGCACCAGCGCCATCAATGCCTGCACGCCGCTGCGCGCACGCGAGGCGGCAAATGCTTCCAATCGCTCACCAATCAAAAACAGCAACAACACCATCGCCGCTTCAACGGTTTCGCCCAGATACAACGCCCCAATTGCAGCCACACTCATCAGTGTCTCAATCGCAAACGGCGTACCGGATTTAGCCAGAGCGAGTGCTTTTTTCATGATCGGCGCCAAACCAATCAGGCAGGTCAGGATAAACAGCCACTCACTGACTTGAGGGACCACCGGTTTTAGCAGTGCACCGACGGCCATCGCGGTAGCGATCGCAATGATCTGACCGTTCTGGCGAACCACATGTCGCCAGCCTGTATTGTCTGCTGATGTTGCCGTAGAGGCGTTGGAAACGAGAGTAAACCCCGTATCGACAACAGCGGCTTCGACCGCCTGAGCCAGGCGTTGGTCATCAAACTTAACGACCAGCTTTTCGGTGGCAAACAGCACTTTCGCCTGAATAATGCCATCGAGTCGACTGACGGCCGTTTCAATTTTACGTGCGCAGGATGGGCAATCCATACCTGCGACCTGCCAGCTTTGTGTGTATTTGGCTACCCTAGCGGCGTCGCTGTCTTCGTCACCGGGATCGCTTCCCGATGCACAACTGTGACTGCTGCAGCATTCGGCGCCGGAATCTGATGCCTCTGCCATGTGGACAGACGAAATTTTAGGGCTAGAGCATGAACCAGCCTGAGAAGGGTTAATTGCGATTTTATTTGAACGACATGCATCGTGTTTGCTGCACATAATCGAACTCCTGTTTCCAACTAAAAAAGAGAACTTTTCTCATTACAGTCACAGCATAAACCTTGGACTCTACTCCAAGGTCAACGCTTTTCAGGATTTATTTTCGGCCGGTGAGATCAGCACTTCACTGTCGGCCCCGGCTTCGTCGATCAGAACCGCATCGTGAGTACAAAACGGTTGGGTGTTCACACAGGTAACCGACGGATCTACTTGCACCACCGCGGGCTGCTGTGACGACATCAGTTCATTGATGTGCCAGCGCAACACCACCAACGCGATCAGGCCAAACACCACCGTCCCGACCGCCTGCCCATACACCACGCCGAGTGCCCCGAACCAATCGGCACCGAGGTAGACAAACGGCAAGGTTCCGAGTGTCGCCTTGCCTAAATTGAGCGCGGTTGAAAACAGCGGCTTGCCGAGATTGTTAAATGAGGTGTTAGCGACGAATAAGGTGCCATTGAAAATAAAGCTGATCGCCACATAAGTACAAAAGGCCGCCACCAGCACTGCGGCGTCACCAGACAAGGAGAAACCACGAATAATCAGCCCCTGACAAAAATAGAGGACGACACATATAAACAAGGTGTAGAGGGTGGTCACCAGCAAAGCATTGCTGAGCGTTTCTCTGACCCGATCGAATCGATGGGCGCCGAAATTTTGACCGACGATTGGCCCGACGGCGCCCGACAAGGCAAAAATCACCGCAAAACACACTGGCGTCAACCGCCCGATAACCGCAAAACCCGCCACATAGTCCTCGCCAAAATGCGCAATGGAAGACGTAACGATCGCATTACCTATCGGTGTGGCAATATTGGTGATAATGGCGGGCACCGCGATCATCAGTATTACTCGGATGTGGTTGCGCCAAGTGTTCAGCGACGGCACCGCTACCAATTGATGGACTCTAATCAAAGGCGCAAGAGAAAAATACAGCACCGTAAATCGGGCGAATACCGACGCTAACGCAGCGCCTTCCACATTCCAGCCAAAACCGAAGATAAACAATGGATCCAACACCGCATTGGCAATGCCTCCCGACAACGTCGCCAGCATGGATCGCTTAGCATCTCCGGCAGCGCGCAGCCCCGCCCCTGCCGCCATGGCTACCGCGACAACCGGCCCACTGGGCAACAGGATGGTCAAGTAAGCCTGAGCCCGCTCGGCGGCGTATCCTTTGGCACCAATCGCCGCCAGCAACTGAGGCATAAACCACAACATGAGCGCTGCCACCACACTGCTGATCACAAACGTCGTCATTAACACCGATACACTTAGCTGACGGGCGTGTTGCTGCTGATGAGCCCCGATGGCCTTCGATACCAACGCCCCCATCGCAATCGAGGCGCCGATAGAAATCGACGTCGAGAAAAACACCAGCGTGCCGGCAAAGCCAACCGCCGCGGCGAGTTCCACCTGGCCGAGCATACTGATGAACAACATATCGAGCAGATCGACCACAAACAACGCCATCAATCCAACGGAGCCGGCGCCTGACATCACTAAGATGTGCCTCATGGTCGAGCCCTGAACAAATTTCGCGTTGTGTTCGGTCATAGAATGCTCTGAGCAAAACAAAAGGCGCCGATGCGCCTTTCAAGGGATAGGAATAAATTAAACGGGCTTTTTGAAGCAACTATCAATCGATTTAGCGATCGCACGCAGCACATCACGCCGGGTGATAATACCGACCAACTTACCATCATCAATCACCGGATACACTTTTGGCTTACCCACTTTCATCATTTCCGCCAGCGCGATGATGGATGTGTCAGGCGATACAGACAACACCTCACGGTGCATACAATCTGAGACGATGTGAGTATCCTGGCAGAAATAACTCACTTTGATCAGTTTATCGAGTAAGTCTTGCCCGGACAGGAAACCAATCACCTGTTCTTTTTCGTTGATCACCGGCCCACCAAGGTAGTTCGAGTTCATGACCTTTTCCAGCGCTGCACTCAACGACATATCCGGTGTGAATGTCACCGCCTGAAGGGTCATATAATCTCTGACTTTTAATAATTCCATGCGCGTCTCCTTTGCTGCGATTTTTGCAGTGCCTATACGCTAATTGTTGTCTAATTTCTTGATTTTACTAAATGGAATTCAGCAATTTTAATCATAGGCAGCATCTATCACCTGATAGCCATACTGTCACTGTGGACGCTCACCCTGAGATGGGCTCCTGAAATCAGTATGGTTGAACACGCCAAAATCAGGCAACTTTCCTTGGTCAACAAACCGTCAAAGCTTGGATTAACTCACTGCGCGTCCAGTTCTTTAAATAACGCGCATCAAAAAGGCCAACCTGAGGTTGGCCTTGTTGGACTTATTTCTGCCAACGTTTGGCAGCTTGCGTGTCTGAATCGCGTGATTCAACCCAGCGAGTCTGGTTGGTCGTCCGTTCCTTTTTCCAGAACGGTGCCTGAGTTTTGAGGTAGTCCATTATAAACTCACAAGCCTCAAATGCCGCGCCGCGATGGGCACTGACCACACCCACAAACACAATCTGATCCCCAATATCGAGATCACCAACACGATGGATAACCCGGGTGTGCAACAGAGGCCAACGTTGCTCTGCCTGATCGCAGATATTCAGCAGCGACTTTTCCGTCATTCCCGGGTAATGCTCTAACGACAGCCCCGTGACATTGTCGCCCAAATTCATATCCCGGACTTTACCGACAAAGGTGACAACAGCGCCTGCTGCACTTCCCTGAGCTAAACGCTGATATTCGTCACCCACCGAAAAATCCTGTTGCTGTACCGAGACGCGTGGATCCATCTTAGCCTCCGGTCACAGGCGGAAAGAACGCCACTTCATCACCGTCGTTCAACTTAGTGTCGAGCGGGACAATCGCCTGATTCACCGCCGCTAGCAATTTACCGGCTTCCAGCGCCAGTGACCATTTGCCCTCTTGAGCCGCCAGGTGTTCGCGCAGCGCATCAACCGTAGTAAAACGAGCCTCAACCTGGACTTGATCCGTACCGACCAATTCACGGGTTTGAGCAAAAAATAACACTGTAATCATGACTCTGCCTTAAAATGTCCGGACTTCCCTCCGGTTTTCTCCAACAGTCGAACCTGACCAATCACTATGTCTTTCTGGACCGCTTTACACATGTCATAGATGGTCAGCGCCGCCACTGACGCAGCCGTCAGCGCTTCCATTTCCACGCCCGTTTTGCCGGCCAGTTTGCATACCGACTCAATCCGAACCATGTTTTGCGCTTCCAACGCTTCCAACTGCACTTCGACTTTAGACAGCAGCAATGGATGACACAGCGGGATCAAATCCCAGGTTTTCTTGGCGGCCTGAATGCCCGCAATGCGCGCGGTCGCAAACACGTCCCCTTTGTGGTGCTGACCAGAGACGATCAGTTGCAAGGTTTCCGCCGCCATGTGCACGAACGCTTCCGCGCGTGCTTCACGTACGGTTTCTGCTTTGGCAGAGACGTCAACCATATTGGCTTCGCCGGACGCGTTAATGTGAGTAAATTGACTCATTACCCCTCCGGATCACACTGCCAGATGAGGCATGAAGTTGCACGGACGATGGCTGGCATCCAACTGCTGCTTGATGATCTTCGTCCAGCCGGTGCGACATGCCCCCGTTGAGCCAGGCATCGCAAAAATAACCGTGTGATTGGCAAAACCGGCAATCGCTCGCGATTGAATCGTCGATGTCCCGATCTCATCATACGACACCATCCGGAACAGCTCACCAAACCCTTCGACCTCTTTGTCAAACAGCGGCTTAAGCGCTTCAGGTGTGCTGTCACGCGATGTAAAACCAGTACCGCCAGTAATCATCACTGCCTGAACATGATCGTCGGCGATCCATTGCGACACAATCGCCCGGATCTTGTACATATCATCGATCACGATCTGTTTATCCACCACGTTGTGGCCCGCTTCTGCTGCGTGCTCTGCCAGGTAGCGGCCGGATGTGTCATTCTCTGCGGTGCGAGTGTCTGAAACGGTCAGTACTGCGATGTTGGCCGGTTGAAATTTCGTTTCTGCGTGACCCATGTGTTCACCTATCTCGATAAAAATTTAAATGGATGCGTGAGCCGCTCTCGGCAAGACAGCGGCAGAAAAGGCGACGGCTTAACCGCCAATTGACGCCAGATGAGGCGTCATACCTGTGTTGCCATCGTGGAGGAAATGGCTGATTTTTTTGGTTTGTAGCTGGGCCTGGATGCGTTCAATCAAAACCTGCTCCTGCTCATCCTGTTCAAGCAGGTCACGTAGCTCAACACCATGTTCTCCGAATAAGCACAGGTGCAGTTTACCGGTAGCCGATACCCGCAACCGGTTACAGCTCTCACAAAAATCTTTTTCGTACGGCATGATCAGACCAATCTCACCCTGATAATCGGGATGAACGAAGACCTGAGCTGGACCATCGTTAGCCGCACGAACTTTGAGCAACCAGCCGTTGGCAATCAGTTGATTCCGGATGGCCACGCCAGATACATGGTGTTTGTTAAACAGATCATCCATCTCACCGGTCTGCATCAGCTCAATAAAGCGCAGTTGAATCGGCTTATCTTTGATCCAGTTGAGAAACGCAGGCAGCTCTTGATGGTTGAGGTTTTTCATCAGGACGACGTTAACCTTAACTTGTTCGAAGCCGACCTCAAATGCCCGGTCGATACCCGCCATGACCTGAGTGAATTTATTCTCACCGGTTATCTGATGAAACATCCGCGGATCCAGGCTGTCGACACTGACATTAATGTGTGTCAGACCGGCCTCACGCCATTCAGCGACCTGTTTCTCCATCCGGTAACCGTTGGTGGTCGTCGCGACCTTACGGATACCATCGGTACTGGCGACCGTCTCAATGATCTGGCTGAAATCTTTACGCAGGCTGGGTTCACCGCCGGTGATGCGCACTTTAGAGGTCCCGCAATCCGCAAAGGCTTTTACCACACGACGGATTTCAGGCAGGGTTAAAAAAGACGAGTTTTTACGCCCAGAAGGCTTATAGCCATCAGGCAGGCAGTAAGTACATTTAAAATTGCAAACGTCAGTTACTGACAGACGCAAGTAGTAAAACTTGCGATGGAATTTATCTTCAAATTGTTGCGCCACGGAACACCTTTCCAAACACGGGAGGCAAGGTCATTTCCAACCTGGCCCTCGTGGCAAAATGCCACTGGCTCATTCAGCGTATCCCCGCAGGAACTTAGCTTAAGAGCTCGGAGTTATGGCAGCTAATGACTTGTCGTTATCAATAGCAGCTAACATTAAAATACTTAATATTTGTATGTGATTCCAGTCCTGACAGGAAAAAATCTTACTCACAGCCCAAATTAACTCCTAATGAGTATGCTATGTTTACGAGTTGGATTAGTTTGTGCCTGAATATGAAAATATAAGAAGAAAATGATGAGCATTTATGCATCAAAAAAAGTGGTCGCTATCGGCGGAGGGCATGGTCTGGGGCGTATGCTGGCCGCACTCAAAGATTTTGGCAGTAACGCCACTGGCATAGTTACCACCACAGATAACGGCGGTTCAACGGGGCGGATTCGTGACTGTCAGGGCGGGATCGCCTGGGGAGACACCCGTAACTGCATCAATCAGCTCATCACCGAGCCATCCATCAGCTCGATGATGTTTGAATATCGTTTTAAAGGCTCAGGCGAACTCAATGGCCACAACCTCGGCAATCTGATGCTGACTGCGCTGGACAACTTGTCTGTCCGCCCACTCGACGCCATCAACCTGATTCGCAATATGCTCAAGGTCGACGTGAACATTGTGCCAATGTCAGAGCACCCCTCGGATCTTAAAGCGCTGTCCGCAGACGGCATGTGGGTCACTGGAGAAACCAGCGTAGACGAGATGAAGGAGGATTTGCGCAGGCTGGATCTGGATCCGGAAGTGCCGGCAACCAAAGAGGGCGTCATTGCCATTGAACAGGCGGATTGCATTGTTCTCGGTCCCGGCAGCTTTCTGACCAGCATCATGCCCCCATTGCTACTGCCTGAAATCGGCCAGGCCATCGCCAACAATCTTAAAGCCAAGCTGGTGTTCGTCGATAACCTGTCACCGGAATTTGGCCCCGCAGCACGCATGACGCTCCACGACCGTCTCAGCTGGTGCGAGCGAGCCTGTCATGCGAGAAAAGTGGATGTGGTGCTGGTCGACACCCCACATCCGGAACTTAACTCAGACTGGAATTGCGTGGTGACGGATCTGGCGTCCGCCAACCGTGATTGGCGCCACGACCGGACGAAACTGCAAAAAGCGATCGTGACCCTGCTGTCAAACTAACTGTTGATAGCGGGACAATGTCGTCCCCAGCAACTCAACCATGTGAGACACGTCGCCGGCTTCACTCAGAGGCTGGCCGTTCTTCACCCGGGCATCAATTTCAATCGCGCTGCAACACAACTGTTCAGCACCAAAACTGGCGGCACTGCTTTTCAATGCGTGAGAAATCTCTCGCAGGTAGCTCAACTTATCCGCAGCCGCAGGGTCACTCAGATAAGCAATATAGCTTTCCAGCTCGCCGAGAAAAATGCCGAGCAATACCGGCACGTTCTCTTCGCCAATATCATTGGCCAGTTGCTCAATCTTATTTTGATTTAATACTTCCATCATATTCTTCCTTGGCATTCCACGCTTGCAGTTTGCGATAAATCGTCGAAGGGCTGACATCCAGATAGCCCGCAGCTTTTGGAATATTGCCATCACAGGCTTCAATGGCCTGTTCAATCGCGTTCTTTTCTGTCAGCCACAACGGGAAAATTTCATGCGCTGAGAGCGATTCTTTGTCCTGTTTGATCACTCGAATCTGGTTATCCATCGGCTTATTCAGCGGCGGTGGCAACATATCGAGCGAAATTTCTTTACCGTTATTCAGCACGACCACATTGCGCAGTACGTTTTGCAGTTGACGGACGTTACCCGGCCATTCGTATTGATTGAAGCGTTCAATCACTTCAGGCGACAAACGCACAAACCCTTTGCCTTCCTCGTTGGACATATAGCCCAGTAATGAATATGCAATTTCGATGACATCCTCACCACGCTCGCGCAGCGGTGGCAAATGCAACGGGATCACATACAGACGGTAGTACAAGTCTTCCCGAAAACGCCCCTCCTGAACTTCCTTCCACGGATCCCGGTTGGTGGCGCACACAAACCGCACATCGACGCTTTTCATTTTGGACGAGCCGACTTTCTGGAAAGTGCCCGTTTGAATAAAGCGCAGCAGTTTGGTTTGCAGATCTAAGTCCATTTCGCACAGCTCATCGAGGAACAAGGTTCCCCCGTCTGCCAGCTCCGCCGCGCCCTGACGGTCCGTCGCCGCGCCAGTAAACGCCCCTTTGACATGACCAAACAGCTCACTTTCAATCAGATCTTTCGGGATCGCAGCACAGTTGATGGCAATAAACGGTTTATCTCCCCGCTTGCTGGCAGCATGGATCGCCTCGGCACACACTTCTTTCCCCGTACCACTTTCTCCGGTGATGAATATGCTGGCCTTACTGCTCGCCGCTGAATCGATAGTACGATACACCGCCTGCATCGTCTGGCTGCTGCCGATGAAACCCTGATAGCCTTGATTGCTCAGATTATCCGCGTCATTTTTGAGCTTGCTTGCTTTGCGAATCGCGTTGTTCACCGTCACCCGCAAACGGTCCGCTTCACACGGTTTGATCAGAAAGTCCTGAGCCCCATGGCGCATCGCTTCGACCGCTGTATCGATAGAACCGTGTGCGGTCATAAACACCACCGGAACATCAGGCACACTTTTCTTCACTTCGTGCAATACGTCCATACCGGTCATGTCCGGCAGTCGTAAGTCAAGCAAAATGAGATCCGGCGTGCGATAAGTGAGGCTTTCGATAGCATCACGACCAGTGCCGACAATATTGATATCGATACCTAAAGGAGTGAGATACGAGCGGTACAGGGCTGCAACCGACGCCGTATCTTCTACCATCAACAGGTATCTCGATTTTTGAGATTCTGAGGATTGTTGCATAACCTAGCCATTATTATTTGCATTTTGTAGAAATGATTGCATTGCGAATTGCATTTTGCAAATTAAATCGGAAAATTTCCGTACGGAATCCGCAATTGACCGATTTTCTTACCTCAAAAAGTTGGCATAGAAGATGCATTATTCAAATTGACCCAAGTTTGGGTCACCTAGCCAACTGACGTTGTTAGTGAACTTAGTATTCACAAAAAAGCCAATAGATTAGTGTCTATTGGCTATTTTTTTGCTTGTCGTTTAGTTAGTAAATAGCATCAGCTGTTCGCGATAAACTGTTCCCGTAGTTTCTCTATCTGATCGCGCTTCTCAGCCGCCAGCTCAAACTCCAGATCCTGGGCATGTTTGTACATTGCCGCTTCCAGTTTGCTGATCTCTTTGTCCAGCTCTTGTGGCGA
This sequence comes from Vibrio sp. V38_P2S17PM301, assembly GCF_009904845.1. Classification (NCBI taxonomy): domain Bacteria; kingdom Pseudomonadati; phylum Pseudomonadota; class Gammaproteobacteria; order Vibrionales; family Vibrionaceae; genus Vibrio; species Vibrio sp. V38_P2S17PM301. The sequence goes on from NZ_WXWO01000001.1 coordinate 285,215, forward strand.
CAGGGCCACATAACGCTGTGAAGGCTCAGCCACTTTCGACAACGGCACCTGCTTATTCACACGTTGACGTTTGCCCTTGGTGATATCACCCAGCTCCATGATGTCTTTGATATTGCGTTTCAACGCCTGAGGCTGAATGCCTCTTTCTTCGTTGTAAGCCTGTTGTTTTTCCCGGCGACGGTTGGTTTCGTCCATGGCTTTTTCCATCGAGCCGGTAATACGATCAGCGTACAAAATCGCCTTGCCCGCCACATTACGGGCCGCGCGGCCAATGGTCTGAATCAGAGAACGCTCTGAGCGCAGGAAGCCTTCTTTGTCTGCATCCAGAATCGCCACCAACGACACTTCCGGCATATCCAGCCCCTCACGTAGCAGGTTGATTCCGACCAGAACATCAAATTCTCCCAGGCGCAAATCACGGATAATCTCAACGCGCTCGACCGTATCTATGTCCGAGTGCAGATAACGCACCCGCACATCATGCTCATGAAGGTATTCCGTCAGATCTTCGGCCATACGCTTGGTCAATGTAGTCACCAGCACCCTTTCATCTTTGGCAGAACGAATCCGGATCTCTGACAACAGGTCATCCACCTGGGTGGCCACCGGACGCACTTCCAGCTCAGGATCCAGCAGACCGGTTGGACGCACCACCTGATCCGCCACCTCGCCGTCTGATTTTTCCAGTTCATAGTTGCCCGGAGTGGCCGAAACAAAAATGGTTTGCGGCGCCAGAGATTCAAATTCTTCAAATTTAAGCGGACGGTTGTCAAGCGCCGATGGCAAACGAAAGCCAAACTCCACCAGCGTTTCTTTGCGTGAGCGATCCCCTTTAAACATGGCGCCAATCTGCGGCACGGTCACGTGGGACTCATCGATGATCAATAAGCCATCGTGCGGCAGATAATCAAACAGTGTCGGTGGTGGCTCACCTTCACTGCGTCCGCTGAGATACCGTGAGTAGTTTTCGATTCCCGAGCAAAAACCCAGCTCGTTCATCATTTCGATGTCAAATTGAGTCCGCTGGGTGATGCGCTGCTCTTCGAGCAATTTGTTGTTATCGAGCAGATACTGCTTGCGCTGCGCCAGTTCTTGCTTAATGTGTTCAATGGCTTCCAGAATACGATCTCGGGGAGTCACATAGTGTGTTTTCGGGTAGATAGTAAAACGCGGGATATCCCGTTGCTTGACGACCCCGGTCAAAGGGTCGAACAAACTGATGCATTCGATCTCATCATCGAACATTTCGATCCGCACCGCTTCCTGATCCGATTCAGCAGGAAAGACATCAATGATTTCGCCGCGCACGCGAAACTGACCCCGCTCAAACGCCACTTCATTGCGAGTGTATTGCAACTCCGCCAGGCGGCGTAAAATATCGCGCTGACCGATAAAATCACCACGACGGACGTGCAACATCATCTGTAGATACGATTCCGGGTCGCCCAAACCATAAATCGCCGAGACAGAGGCGACGATGATGGCATCTTTTCTCTCCAGAAGGGCTTTGGTGGCCGACAAACGCATCTGTTCAATGTGAGCGTTGACCGATGCATCCTTCTCGATGAAAGTATCAGTGGTGGGCACATAGGCTTCAGGCTGGTAATAATCGTAGTAAGAGACAAAGTACTCAACCGCATTATTGGGAAAGAATGCTTTCATCTCACCGTACAACTGAGCTGCCAGCGTTTTGTTTGGAGCAAGCAAGATCGCCGGACGCTGTGCCTGCGCAATCACGTTGGCCAGAGTGAACGTCTTACCGGAGCCGGTGACCCCGAGCAGTGTCTGGTGCGCTAACCCTGAATCCAACCCTTCCAACAGTTGTTTTATTGCGGTGGGCTGATCACCGGATGGCTGATATTCAGACACCAGATCGAACATTTTACTCATATCTCTCGTTACCCTATCCCGTCAGTGATGTTCTATTTTGACTGTATGTATATACACCCGCAAGAGCCAGACACAAATTTCTTCTATAAACGACACAAAAACCATGGTTTGATCGCTGGTATCTCACCATTGACTCTGATATTATCGTTCGCCCTCACCGAGCCGCCCGGCACTTACCGTCTCATTTTTCATACACAGCTTTTCCCCAAATTGACAATTTAATGACAAATAGAAAAGTTATTTTCACGCACCAGCCAAGTGACTCACAACCTGAATAACTCAATATAACCCAACAAAATCAATTAATTAAAAGAAAAACCCACATTGTAAATTATAAAGTCAAAACTCTATAATCTGAGCCAACCCGAGTTGCTCAAGTTACATTAACACACTTATCCACAATTTTAGTGGATAAGTAAACCAAGCCCAGAGAAGTTAAGGCATGCAGGAAAGTAAAGCCTTTTTTTGATAAAAAAATATATTTATTTCCTCGACGTGGTGTTGACAAGCGATCCAGCGACCGATAACATTCGCCCCGCTTAACGCAATTCCCCCTTAGTTCAGTTGGTAGAACGGCGGACTGTTAATCCGTATGTCGCAGGTTCGAGTCCCGCAGGGGGAGCCAAATTCCAAAGGCCCGGTCATTGACCGGGCCTTTCTCGTTTTATTTCCCTGCTTCTCTCAGGGTTCTATTCTGATATTGATGTCACTTGGTGTGGCATGTCGGGTGATTCTCTCTTACTTCCGAGGCTCAAGCGGCCGAATCGTCATTCATTGCGTATAATTTTTCATCAATAGCGTATAACCTTAACTTTCCTTGGTTGTTATTGAGGTCACAAAACAGGATAATGTTGGGATCGGAATTTCTAATCTAAATAATTATGACCGAATATATTTTGTTGTTGATTGGCACTGTGCTGGTGAACAACTTTGTACTGGTGAAGTTCTTGGGCTTATGTCCGTTTATGGGGGTTTCCAAAAAACTGGAAACTGCTATTGGTATGGGGTTAGCAACAACCTTTGTGCTAACCCTCGCCTCCGTGTGCGCCTATTTGGTTGAAACCTATATTCTGACCCCGCTCGGTATCCAGTATCTGCGTACCATGAGTTTCATTCTGGTGATTGCGGTCGTCGTTCAGTTCACCGAAATGGTGGTTCACAAAACCAGTCCAACCCTCTATCGGCTGCTGGGGATATTCCTCCCCCTAATCACCACTAACTGTGCCGTATTAGGGGTCGCGTTGTTAAACATCAACGAAAATCACAACTTCATAGAATCGATCATTTATGGTTTCGGCGCCGCTGTGGGGTTCTCTCTGGTTCTGATTCTGTTCGCTTCCATGCGTGAGCGCATCACCGTTTCTGATGTGCCAGCACCATTTAAAGGTGCGTCAATTGCTATGATCACCGCTGGCCTGATGTCTCTGGCATTTATGGGCTTTACCGGGTTGGTGAAATTGTAATGAGTACCATCCTGATAGCCGTTATTGTGCTCGCTGTGCTGGCGGCCGTATTTGGCGCCATCCTCGGCTTTGCGTCCATACGCTTTAAAGTGGAAGCCGATCCGATCGTCGATCAGATCGACAGCATCCTTCCTCAAACTCAATGTGGTCAATGTGGTTATCCCGGCTGTCGTCCGTATGCCGAAGCAATCGCCAATGGAGATGACATCAATAAATGCCCGCCTGGCGGTCAGGCGACGATCGAGAAACTGGCCGATCTGATGGGCGTTGAGGTTCAGGAATCAGCGCACGAACTTGATGATGTGAAGAAAGTTGCCTTTATCCATGAAGATATGTGTATCGGCTGCACCAAATGTATTCAAGCTTGTCCGGTTGACGCAATTGTCGGTGGGACGAAAGCCCTACACACCGTCATTAAGGATGAATGTACCGGCTGTGATTTGTGCGTGGCGCCCTGCCCGACTGACTGTATTGAAATGATTCCGGTTGAAACGACCACGGATACCTGGAAATGGCAACTGAACGCCATTCCTGTCGTTAATATTACCGATTCTGCAGATAAGCAGAAGAAAGTGAGTTAAGGACTGGTATGTTGTCATTAATCGAACAAATTAAATCCGGCGCACTGTGGGATTTTCCTGGTGGTGTTCATCCGCCGGAAAACAAAGCCCAATCCACAAAACACCCTTTGGTGGAAGCCAGTCTGCCCACTGAAATTGTCCTGCCAGTTAAACAACACATCGGCAAGCCGGGCCAGTTACTGGTGTCTGTTGGCGACCATGTGCTGAAAGGCCAGCCACTGACTCACTTTAGCACCAGCTTTATGCTTCCGGTTCATGCCCCGACGTCAGGCACCATCAGCGCGATCGAACCGCGCACCACGGCACATCCGTCCGGCTTGAGTGAACTGTGTATTGTCATTCAGCCAGATGGTGAAGATCGCTGGCGCGAACAGACACCACGTCCGGATTATCGCGATGAAACGCCAGAAGAACTGATTGAAATTATCCGCCGTGCCGGTATTGCAGGTCTAGGTGGCGCGGGTTTCCCTGCGGCAAAGAAAATCCAGTCAGGTCAACAGCGCACAGAGGTTCTGATCATCAACGCAGCCGAGTGTGAACCCTACATTACGGCAGACGACATGTTGATGCGCCACCATGCCGACGAGGTGATCGCCGGAATCGAAGTGGTGGAACATATCCTGAAACCGAAGTTAACCATCATCGGGATAGAAGACAACAAACCGCAGGCCTTAAAAGCGCTGCAGGACGCTTCTGCTGACAAAGATATTGTCATCCGCGTTGTGCCGACCAAATACCCATCCGGTGGCGCCAAACAGTTGATCAAGCTGCTGACCAATCTCGAAGTCCCCAGCGGCAAACACTCCGCCGATATTGGCGTTATCGTCCAGAACGTGGGATCTATGCAGGCGATCAAACGTGCGGTGATCGATGATGAACCACTGGTTCGACGTGTCGTCACACTCACGGGCAACACGTTTAAGCAACCGCGCAACGTATGGGCTCTGCTCGGTACCCCAGTTGAAGCCCTGTTGACAGAGTTTGGTTATAAAGCCGACAAAAAGCTGCCACGCCTGATCATGGGCGGGTCATTAATGGGCTTTACCCTGCCACACAGCAACGTACCCATCACTAAGATCACCAACTGCATTCTGGCACCCAAGCGACGTGAGATCGTTACAGAACAATACGAAATGGCGTGTATCCGCTGCGGTCAGTGTGCTGACGCTTGTCCGGCGTCTCTGCTGCCTCAGCAACTGCTATGGCACGCCAAGGCCGAAGAATACGAAAAGTGCGAAGAGCTGAATCTCAAAGATTGTATTGAGTGTGGGGCTTGTGCTTATGTGTGCCCAAGTGAAATTCCACTGGTACAGTATTATCGCCAAGCCAAGGCCGAAATCTGGGCACGAAAAGAAGAAGCCGAAGCCGCCGAACGTGCCAAACAGCGTTTTGAAGACAAAAAAGCGCGTATGGAGCGGGATAAGGCGGAGCGGGAAAACCGCTTTAAGAAAGCCGCAGACGATCGTCGCAAAGAGATGAAGCAATCTGGCGGTGATGACGCAGTCGCGGCCGCGATCGCCAGAGTCAAAGCACAAAAAGACGCGGCAACCACTGCCGATACCCCGGTTGTTAAACCGGCCGTCGCCGCTGCGATTGCCAAAGCTAAGGCCAAGCAAGCCCAGGCAATGCAGGCGGGTGATAGCGAACCAGACAACTCTGATATGGCCAAGCTGCGCGAAGAGCGCAAGCGCCAGGCCCGGGAGCGCAAAGCACAAAAAGCCAACCAGGACACCACCAGCGATGCGGCGTCTGACGGTGAGTCAAAAAATGCGGCAGTTGCCGCTGCGGTTGCTCGCGCTAAAGCACGCAAAGCCGCCCAAGCCAGCGAAGCAAACGCCGAGCCTGACTCTTCCGTAGCTTCACAATCCGGTGACGCGAATGCGAAAAAAGCCTCAGTCGCGGCCGCCATTGCTCGCGCCAAAGCGCGCAAAGCGGCTGCAGAGGCCTCTGAGCCCCAAGCGGAGCCGGAAAGCGCATCGCCATCGAATGACGACAGCGATCCGAAAAAGGCCGCCGTTGCCGCTGCCATCGCTCGCGCCAAAGCGCGCAAAGCAGCTGCTGAGGCCTCTGAGCCCCAAGCGGAGCCGGAAAGCGCATCGTCATCGAATG